>CAIPUP010000139.1 GCA_903868285.1 uncultured beta proteobacterium | reverse complement strand
CACTGGCGCTGGAAGGATGCCTCCATTCCTGGCATCAAGTTGATCATTGAAGTAGTAGCCCAGCACAACCGGCCGGCCAGAGATCGAGCGCACAAAAGCGTTGTCATGGTCGAGCTTCGGGGCAATGCGATCCAGGAACTCATTGATCGTGCGAGCCTCGGTGGAGTTCCTGTTGGCGAGCTGCCGCAATTCATTGACTGCCTGCTGCTGCTCAGGCTCAGCGAACACAACATCGAAACCCAGCAGCGCAATCTGATAGCGGTCGAACAACTGATCAACAAGCTGCGCCAAGGTCGCACGCGACCACGGCCATCGACCGAGGCCAGCGGTTGCCAGGCTTTTCTCGTCGATATCAAGAATGATGATTCGAGGATCGCGGTTGCCCTCCGCGGTCAAGCGTAAGCGGGCATCGTAGAGAATACGTTCAAAAGCATCTAGACCGGGCAAACGGTAATAGCTGCCAGCGTGCCCAAACAGTAGCAACGCGATTGCCAGACCAAGTAAAAGTGCTAGCGAATGCCGTCGAACGTTTCCCAAAACATCACCTGTTGCAACCGAAAAGGGCTGCAGTTTAGCGCTTTAGGAAAAAGCTCATCTTTACGCCGGCAATATCGATCACATCCTGGTCAGCCAATGCATGGGCCTGCTGATCAAGGCGCATGCCGTTGACGCAAGGAAAAGAATCGCCTTCCACATGCGTAATGAAGTACCCGCGCGGCCGACGAGTAATCACCGCCACCTGCACCCCGGCTTTGCCGACTGTAGTCAGCATTTTGGTGAGATTGAGTTCCCGACCTGCACTTCGTCCCGAAAGAACTTGCAAGGCGGCCTCACCGACACTGGATTCGGAAAGTCTTTGCGCATTGGTTCGCGGTGGTGTCAACGGCTCGGACACCAACGCCATGGGCGCGTCTGACTGCACCGCGGGAGATGGTGAGCCAAGCGGTGAGCCAAGCGGTGAGCCAACTGTACTGAGCTGTGCTTTAGCTAGAACCTGGCTGCTACCCGGTCGAAGGATCATGGTTTTTTCAAACCCACCCTCACCATGCTGTGCCGACATTTGCAGCTCTTTGACATATTTGAGGCGATACTTTCCCAATTCGATACGGTCTTCATCCTGCAAGAAATGCTTGCTGATCGGTTGGCCGTTCACCATGGTGCCATTGGTGCTGCCAAGATCCTCGATAAAAGCATCGTCCTGCATCGTGATAATGACTGCATGGTCACCGCTGACTGCAAGATTGTCGATCTGGATATCGTTGTGCGGCTTTCGGCCTATGGTCATTCTTTCTTTGTTCAGGCAGAACTCTTTCAGCACCAGACCGTCCATGCTCAATACGATTTTTGACATGTGCTTAGAACCTAGGCTGTCGATCGATTTCGGTTGATACGGACGAGTACGACCGTAATATTGTCCCGACCGCCGTTATCGTTCGCGTTGGCAATCAGGTGCTGAGCACATAGCCTGAGGTTGGATCCCAGGGCCTGCAAGGTCATTTCAATATCCTGATCCGGCACCATATCGGTTAGACCATCGGTGCAGAACAGGTAAAGATCGCCCTCCTCAGTTTGATAATCAGATATCTCGGGATCCACTGTTGGATCGATACCAAGTGCCCGTGTCACCAGATTCTTGTTTGGCGCTCGCATCGCCTCGTGCGCAGAAATCAATCCGGAGTCAATTTGTTCCTGCAACAGTGAATGGTCCCGGGTGATGCGCTTGAGCTGCAAGGCCCGCAATCGATATAGGCGGGAATCGCCCAGGTGGGCTACGGTCAAGCGCTGCTGATCAAACAAGCCCACGACCACGGTGGTTCCCATACCTGCATGCGCTGCCTGAGACTGCGCGGACTGGTAGACCGCGAGGTTCGCGACTTCAATCGCAGATCGCAATAATCCCTTGTCTAGCCCTTGACCCATATCGCTTGCGCGCAAAGCAAGCCTGCTACCGATCTCCGCAGTGATGATGTCTGCCGCCATCTTGCTGGCCACTTCACCAGCCTGATAGCCGCCCATGCCGTCGGCCACAATGACCAGGCGATCCTGTAATGAAATGACCAGACTGTCCTCATTGTGCGATCTGACCAGGCCAGTATCGGTCTGTGCAATGACATCATGGACCAGGCTGGCGTTCATCGATGACCTTGCTCACTCAACAATTAGTTAAAAATAAACAGACAAATGACCGCAAATACTGCAATTTATTGTAAATTTAGTCAATCCCTTCAAGTTCATACGCCCCCGGCAGAAGTCGCCACGCCAACCAGGCACACGGATCAGCCCCACAAATGAAAACGCCGCCTTTCGGCGGCGTCTCTCATCACGGCGTGGCAGAACTCAACTACCAAAAATGGCTCCCTGCGCCAGAGAAAGCGACGTCAAAAACTCCGGTGCGGATAGCTTCTTGCCATCTTCATGCTTGGCACGTAGCACCTCGATCCGACCACCCTGTGCCGTGACAAAAAAGCTGCTCTCGGTGACGCCACTGATTTCACCGACCTTGCCCTGCACCGCGCCAAAGGTACGCACCAGATGCTTGCGACTATCGAATATCTGTACCTTCTTGCCATTCAAAGTAGTCCAGGCTCCGGGAGCCGGATTACAGGCACGAATGAGGTTATAGATCACGTCTACATGGTTGTTCCAGTTGATCTTTGACTCTGCCACCCGGAACCAGCCTTCGTAACTGGCCTGCGACTCGTCCTGCACCACTTCCTTGTGCTTGCCCGACAGCACCAGATCGGCCGCCTCAACCATCGCCTGTACCCCAAGCGGAAACAGTCGGTCAAAGTAGACCGTACCGAGGGTGTCATCCGGTCCGATTGCGGTCGTTTTTTGCAAAATGACTGGCCCCTCATCCAGGCCATCAGTAGGACGGAAAATCGTCAAACCGGTCTGGGTCTCGCCCAATGAAATCGGCCAGTTAATGGAACTCGGCCCACGATATTTCGGCAATAGCGAAGGGTGGTACTGAATGGTGCCGTGCTTGGGAATGTTCACAAACTCCTGCGGCGCAAACTGCAACACGAAGGCCATGATGCCGATGTCGACAGCAAGCCCCTGCAGGGTCTGCATTGCCTCGGCATCACGCAAGGATTTGAACTGAAAAACCTTCAGCCCATGCTCCAAGGCCGCAGTCTTGAGAGGGTCCGGCTTGCCACCTTCCTTTTCCGGTGCACAGAACACACCCGCCACCTCATCGCCACGCGCCAGAAAAGCCTCCAGCACAGCCTTGCCAAAATCCTGCTGCCCAATAATCGCGATACGCATGACCTTCTCCCGAATGGATTTCTAACCGACCAGCGCTGTCAGCTGGCTTTTTTCGGCGGCAAACTGAAAGCGCCTGCCGTACGCAGTGCCGCAACCTTGGATTCGTCATAGCCCAGCACTTGCTTGAGCACTTCATCCGTGTGTTCGCCCAGCAGTGGTGAACGCTCCAGCTTCGCAGGAGAGTCCGACAATTTGATCGGCATGCCCACATTCCACCACTTGCCACGCTTGGGGTGATCCAGCTCGACCATCATTTCACGCAGCTTGACATGCTCGTCGACGAACAGATCTTCGGTGCTCATGATGGGACCGCAAGGCACATCGAGTTCATTCAGTATCGCCATGAACTCGGTCTTGGTGTAGTTGGAGGCAAACTCGGTCAGCATGCGCCACACTTCGCTCTGATTCTTGCGACGATCACCAATCTTGGCAAAGCGCGCATCCTTGGCCAAGGCCTCGCCACCGATACGCGTAGCCAGTGCCTCCCATACCGCTTCCTGCACCACCACATAGATGTAATCGTTCGGGCCACCTGGCTTGCACTGAATAGCATTACCCAGCTGACCACCACCGGAATCATTACCGGCGCGAGGTGTGGTTTTTTCGCCTTCGGTAGGCACAGAGTATTCCGGTAGCGGGCCATGCCACAGACGCTGATGATCACGCCACTTCACACGGCACAGGTTCATCACACCGTCCATCATCGCGACCTCGACATACTGCCCCTTGCCAGTGCGATTGCGCTGATGCAGCGCCGCCAGGATGCCGATAGCCAGATGCAAGCCGGTACCCGAGTCACCAATCTGCGCTCCCGTCACAAAAGGCGCACCTTCGGGAACACCGGTGGTGCTCATGGCACCACCCATGGCCTGCGCCACGTTTTCATAGGCCTTGAATTCCGCATACGGGCCGGACGATCCGAAGCCCTTGATGGATGCCATGACAATGCGCGGATTGATGGCGTGCACCTTCTCCCAGGAAAAACCAAAGCGGTCCAACACGCCAGGACCGAAGTTTTCCATCAGCACATCGCATTCATTCAGCAGATCCACGAACACCGCCTTGCCTTCAGCGGTTTTCATGTTGACCGTGATCGAGCGCTTATTGCAGTTGAGCATGGTGAAGTAAAGACTGTCAGCGTCCGGCACGTCACGCAATTGGCCGCGCGTGGCATCTCCCTGTGGCGGCTCGAACTTGACAACATCCGCACCCATCCAGGCCAACAACTGGGAGCAGGTCGGTCCGGCCTGCACATGTGTCATATCGAGAATGCGGAATCCCTTGAGCGCTTCCATTTTGATTTCTCCAAAATTCTTGTTGGGGGAGGTTCGACTCCCCGTTTATCCAAACTGCCCCGGACACTATTTCTTTTTTGCACTCTGCGGATTCAGACTGGTGATGCGCCCGCTTTCAGTGCCGGCTGTCTCGTCGATGACGGCATTGATCAGGGTTGGCTTGCGCGAGCGAATCGCCTGTTCCATCGCGACACGCAACTCGGCTGGTGTCGTGGCATGCACACCCACACCGCCGAACGCATCCATCAGCTTGTCATACCTGGCGCCCTTGACGAATACCGTCGGTGCCACATCCGGACCGCCAGTGGGATTGACATCGGTACCGCGATAAACGCCGTTATTGTTGAAGACCACTACGCAGACTGGCAAGTTGTAGCGACAGATCGTCTCCACTTCCATACCCGAGAAGCCAAACGCGCTGTCGCCCTCGATAGCAATCACCGGCTCACCGCTGACGACGGCTGCCGCTACCGCGAAGCCCATGCCGATACCCATCACCCCCCAGGTACCCACGTCCAGACGCTTGCGCGGCTTGTACATGTCAACGATGCTGCGGGTGAAGTCCAACGCGTTGGCGCCTTCATTCACCAGCATGGCATCAGGATTTGCCTTGACGATGTCGCGCACCACATTCAGTGCGCTGTGGAAATTCATCGGCACCGGGTCCTTGGCCAGGGTCTCGCTCATCTTGGCCAGGTTTTTATTCTTGCGCTCTTCAATCGCTGCAATCCAGTCCGAAGGCGGCTTCGACCAGCTGCTGCCCATGGCCGCCAACAAGCCAGCGACACAGGAACCAATATCACCGACCAACGGCGCATCAATTGCCACGTTGCTATCCGCTTCCTGCGGCGAAATATCGATCTGGATGAATTTCTGTGCACCCCAGGCCTTTGCATTCTTGCCGCCCCAGGTCTTACCCTTGCCATGCGACAACAGCCAGTTCAGTCGCGCGCCCACCAGCATCACCACATCCGCCTCAGCCAGCACATACGAGCGCGCGGCAGCAGCCGACTGATCATGATTGTCGGGCAGCAATCCTTTAGCCATGGACATTGGCAAATAAGGAATGCCAGAGTGTTCCACCAGCTTGCGGATATCCGCATCGGCCTGGGCATAGGCGGCGCCCTTGCCCAGCAGAATCAACGGCCGCTTGGCCCCCTTGAGTAAATCCAGCGCACGCTGCAGCGCATCGTTAGCGGGGATCTGGCGCGGCGCCGGATCGACCACCTTGATCAAGGATTGCTTACCCAATTGCGCATCGACAGACTGCGAAAACAATTTCGCTGGCAGATCGAGATAGACGCCGCCAGGGCGGCCCGACACCGCTGCGCGAATGGCACGCGCCACCCCGACACCGATGTCCTCGGCATGCAATACCCTGAACGCCGCCTTGCATAGCGGCTTGGCGATGGCCAGTTGATCCATCTCTTCATAGTCGCCCTGCTGCAGGTCGACGATCTCGCGCTCGCTCGAACCACTGATCAGGATCATCGGGAAGCAGTTGGTAGTGGCATTGGCCAGCGCAGTCAGGCCGTTGAGGAAGCCCGGCGCGGACACGGTCAGACAGATGCCGGGCTTCTGGGTCATGAAACCGGCAATCGCCGCCGCATTACCGGCGTTCTGTTCATGCCGGAATGAAATAACCCGAATACCCTCGGCCTGCGCCTTGCGCGTCAGATCGGTGATGGGAATCCCCGGCAGGCCGAAAATGGTATCGATGCCATTCAATTTCAGGGCATCGATCACCAGATGAAAACCGTCTGTTGTTGGCTGGTTTTCCTGATCCTGTGCGCCGGATGCGCTCTGCGTATCCACAGAACTCATTGAAGTCTCCCTTGATATGCGGCTTGAAAGTGGCCCTATGGTAGGGAGACACCCCTGGCTTGACCTTGACTGGAGTCAAGGTTTTTCCGTCTAATGGCAGGCTTTTCGTGCTGTCTTTTCACATTGCGATAAATGCACCCGGGCGGCCCCGGCAATCCAACCGAGCAAGCATCCAGTAATGCCCAGTATCGCCACTCACGCCCAGCGCAACACCATCCGGCTGCAGCTCAAGCAGAACCTCATTCTGCGGGAGATGAAAACAGCCGTCTGGACACAACTGGAACCCCAGCTGGAGATCGCGGAATACCGCAAGGGTGAAGCCCTGATGCGCCAGGGCGCTACCGGCATGGAGCAGTTCTTCATCCTCGAGGGCATCCTCAAGCGCGTGGTGTCCAACCCGCAGGGCAAGGAGATGATCCTGCGTTTCGCCGCCGAAACCGACATGGATACGTCTTACGCCGCCTGGCAACTGAAAACCCCGACGCCCTACAGCATCGTGGCAGTCACCAAGGTAAGAGTGGCCAAGCTATCGATGCCGCACTGGGTGGAGTTTCTGGAGTTGAATCCGGAAATCAAACTTCGCTTCGAACATGAGGTCATGCGGCTGATGTCCGAGGTGATGGCGCACACCATTACCTTGCATTTGCTGGACGCCCCCGGCCGGCTATCGCGGTTCATGCGCAAGCACCGCGATCTGCTCGAGCGCATTCCGAAAAAAGAGCTGGCGTCCTACCTCAACCTCACGCCGGAAACGCTGTCGCGATTGCGCCTGCGTTTTCCCCTCACCTGAGCGTACCGGCGCGCATCCCCGCCCAGGCCGCAGCCAGCATCGGCCAGAACAACAATGTCAGCGCCAATGCGGTGAGCGAGCCCACCAGGCCATTGGAGAAGAACACCCCCAACTCCCCTTGCGATACCAGCATCGCCTGGCGGAACGAGGCTTCAGCACGATCCCCCAGCACCAGGGCCAGTACCAGCGGCGCGAGCGGATAGTCGAGCTTCTTGAACACATAGCCCATGATGCCGAAGAACACCATCAGGTAAACATCCAGCATGGAGTTGTGCACGGTATAGGCACCGATAGCGCAAATCACCAATATGACCGGCGCAATGATGGCAAAGGGAATACGCAGAATCGCCGCAAACAAAGGCACCATGGTCAGTACCACCAGCAGACCGGCGATATTGCCCAGATACATACTGGCAATCAGCCCCCAGACAAAATCCTTTTGCTCAACGAATAGCAGGGGACCCGGCTGCAGCCCCCAGATCAGCAAGCCGCCGAGCAATACCGCAGCGGTGGGAGATCCGGGCACGCCCAGGGTGAGCATAGGCAGCAGGGCTGAGGTGCCGGCGGCATGTGCGGCGGTCTCCGGCGCCACCACGCCCTCGATCTGACCTGAACCGAACGCCTCACCATTGTTGGAAAAGCGCTTGGCAATGCCATAACTCATAAATGATGCCGGTGTTGCGCCGCCCGGAACGATACCCATGAAACAACCCACAAGGGAACTGCGTATGGATGTCATCCAGTAGCGCGGCAACTCGCGCCAGGTCTCCATCACCACACTCATGTTCAACTTGGCACTGACACCCTTGAAAGCCAAACCTTCTTCCAGCGTCTGAAGAATTTCACCAATACCAAAAAGGCCGATCACTGCGATCAGGAAATCAAAGCCCTGCAGCAATTCAGTGAACCCGAAGGTCAGCCGCAGTTGGCCGGTGACGGTGTCCAGCCCGACTGCGGCCAGGGCGAATCCGATCATCATGGCCGCAACGGTTTTCATCGCCTTGCCCTTGCTCATGCCAACAAAAGCACAGAAGGTCAGCAAGTAGACCGAAAAGAACTCCGGCGTTCCGAACTGCAAGGCAAAGCGGGCGATCAGCGGCGAGAGAAACGTGATCATCACCACCGCGACTAGCGCACCGATGAACGACGAGGTAAACGCCGCTGTCAGTGCCGCTCCGGCACGCCCCTTCTGTGCCAAGGGATAGCCATCGAAGGTGGTTGCTACCGACCAGGGCTCACCAGGAATGTTGAACAGAATGCTGGTGATCGCCCCGCCAAACAAAGCGCCCCAGTAAATGCAGGACAGCATGATGATGCCGGAGGTAGGTGGCATGGCGAAGGTCAGCGGTAACAGGATGGCCACACCATTGGCACCACCCAACCCTGGCAGCACGCCAATGATCACACCCAGCACCACACCGATGAGCATCAGCATCAGATTGAACGGCGACAGCGCCACCGAGAACCCATGCATCAAAGCACTGATTTCTTCCATCAAGTCTCCGTCCTGAAGCTTGCCGGTGAAGGCGTAGTCAATTCAAACCCAATGCCGCCTCAAGCGGACCTTTGGGCAAGGGAACCCTGAACCAGACTTCGAATAACAGGAAAAAAGCGACGCTGACGCCAAGCGCGACCAGGGTGCTGCGCAACCAGTGGTATTTGCCGAGAAACACCATGAACAGGGCGACGAACAAAATTGAGGAGACGTAGATCCCCAGGAAATAGATACCAAGCACATAGAACAAGGTGGGGATCAACAAGGCCAGCACCATGCGGAACTGTCCGCGGGTAACAAAGGCCTGCGCCGCACTGTGCCTGTCGCGCAGGCCGCGCCAGAAAATCACAGCGCTGGAAATGCATAGCAACAGACCGATGTAGAAGGGGAAATAGCCCGCCTGCGGACCATCCTCCGCCCAACCCGCGCCGAGTCGCCAGCTATCGCTGACCACAAGCAGTCCGAGCGCGAAAATCAGGCCGGCAACCACCAGCTCGACGCTGCGCATCGAAGCCGCAGAACGGCCTGCATCGTCTTCACTGTGTATTGGATCGTTCTGCATGCTTCCTCCTCCCAGAGCTGCCTCCGCCACCACGGCGGCGGAGGTACGGCATCGCGAACTGTGTAACCTGCGTTATTTCAGGAAACCCGCCTCTTTCATCAGCTGGATATGACGCGCCTCTTCCTTGCGCACCCAGTCACGGTAGTCATCACCCTTGAGTGCGGTCTGGTTGAAGGCGCCCTTCTCCATGAACTCCTTCCACTCCGGCAGGGCACGCACCTTGCCCATGAGGTCGACGTAGTAATTGCGCTGCGCCTCGGTCACGCCACCGGCCATGAAAATACCGCGCAACATCAGATAGTCGACATCCACGCCCGCTTGCTTGCAAGGCGGGATATCGGCCCAAGACATGTTGGCAGTGACTTTTTCCTTGTAGGGCATGCGCTCATCGTCGAACACACACAGCGGTCGCAGCTGACCAGCGCGCCACTGCGCAACCGCTTCGATCGGGTTGTTCACCGTCGATTCCAGGTGCTTACCCACCAGCTGCGTCGCCACCTCGCCACCACCTTTGAATGGGATGTAGGTGAACTTGACGCCCATCTGCTTCTCGATGGCAACGGTGATGATCTGATCTTCCTGGCGCGAGCCGGTGCCGCCCATCTTGAACTTGTTGGGCCCGGCCTTTTTGACTGCCTCGATGTAGTCCTTGGCGCTCTTGTACGGCGACTCGGCGTTCACCCACAGCACAAACTGGTCCAGTGCCATCATCGACACCGGGGTGAGATCCTTCCAGTTGAAAGGGATGCCCGTGGCCAACGGTGTGGTGAACAGATTGGAGAGGGTGATGACGATCTTGTGCGGATCGGCCTTCGCACCCTTGACGTCCAGGAAGCCCTCTGCTCCCGCTCCGCCGGCCTTGTTGACCACAACCATGGGTTGCTTCATCAACTTGTGCTTCTTAATCAGACCGTCTATGAACCGTGCCATCTGGTCTGCCCCGCCGCCGGTACCGGCCGGAACGATGAATTCCACCGTCTTGGTGGGTTCCCAGGATTGCGCGCTGACCCCCGACGGCATCAGCATGAGTGAAACCACAAGAGTTACCGCCCTCGACAACGTGCGCATCATCTTCGTCTCCTCCAGAGAACCCAACAAGAAAGCTCTTCCCGCATTACGCGGGGTCAGAACTGCACTACACCATCTTCGTTACACCATCTCCACAGTCCAAATCAGTACGCAATCAGCATTCAGTTCGGTTCAGTTCAACCCGGCGATACATCAAGCCCAAACAAGTCGCCATGCACTACTGCACCGTTTCCTCTTTGTTGGCATGACCGCGAATCATGACCTTGCCGATCAACAGCACCAGCCCGGCGCCCACTGCCGCCGCTACCTTATAACAACTAGCCAGCCATTGCGCTTCGGTCTTGACCCACGCCACGATGGCCGGATCGGTGACCAACATTTCTCCCGCAATCCAGCCAGTAGCGCTGCACCGAGGGTGATGATGACGGGAAACTTCTCCATCATTTTCAGCACAACCGTAGAGCCAAAAATCACGATCGGAATACTGATCGCCAGGCCAATCACCAACAAGGTCATCTTGGCTTCCGGCGGACCAGCCTCAGCGGCAGCAGCGACTGCCAGCACGTTGTCCAAGCTCATCACCAGATCGGCTACCAAAATGGTGCGTATGGCGGTCATCAGGTTGTCATGGCTGGTGACCCCTTCCTCACCCTCTTTTTCTGGCACCAGCAACTGCACGCCGATCCAGACCAGCAACACGGCACCGACAATTTTCAGCCACGGCAAGGTCAGCAAGGCCACTGCAAAAATCGTCAGCACAATGCGCAAAACGATGGCAGCGCCGCTGCCCCACAAGATCGCCAGCCTCTGCTGCCGCTCGGGCAAAGATCGCGCCGCCAGCGCGATCACGCTGCATTGTCACCGGATAACAGCAGGTTGACCCAGATGATCTTGAGCAAGCCGATCCAGAAATCATGCGAAGAAAGCATTTCCATGTTGCCGTGCCTCGGTAGGTTCAGAATGAAGAAACGCGGATTCTACACAGCTGCTCCGGTGTTCCACACCGGAGGCTGCATGAAACAAACCGACGCGATCAGAACAATCCGACCACCTTGCCATCCACCAGATCGATTTTGTTGGCCGACGGTATTTTTGGCAGCCCCGGCATGGTCATGATGTCGCCGCAAATCATGACGATGAACTCGGCACCAGCCGCCAGACGCACCTCGCGCACATTCACCACATGATTCACCGGCGCACCACGCACCGACGCATCGGTCGAGAACGAGGACTGGGTCTTGGCCACGCAGACCGGATAGTGACCATAGCCATCTTCCTGTAACTTCTTGATTTGATTGCGAACTTTGGTATCGGCCGTGACATCCGAGGCGCGATAGATCTTCTTCGCGATCTTGTTCATCTTGTCCCAGAGACTGTCGCTCTCGTCATAGACAAACTGAAAGCCCGAGGGCTGATCGCACAGTCCGACCACGATCTTGGCCAGCTCGGCTGCACCCTTGCCGCCCTCGCCCCAATGTGTCGCCAATACCACCGGCACGCCCAGCTTGGCCATGCGGCTGTACAACAGATCCAGCTCGGCCTTGGTATCGGAGGTGAACTTGTTGATCGAGACCACGCAAGGAATACCGTAATGCTTTTGCACGTTCTCGACATGGCGCTCCAGGTTGACGATGCCTTTGTCCAGCGCCTCGACGTTTTCCTGGGTGATGGTCTTGAGATCAGCGCCACCGTGATACTTCATCGCCCGCACTGTGGCAACGATGACCGCCGCCGAAGGGCGCAGTCCGCTCTTGCGGCACTTGATATCGACAAACTTCTCTGCCCCCAGATCTGCACCGAAGCCGGCCTCGGTCACGACGTAGTCGGCCAGCTTCAAGGCGGTCTTGGTGGCGATCACCGAATTGCAGCCATGCGCGATGTTGGCAAACGGGCCGCCATGAATGAAGGCTGGGTTGTTCTCCAAGGTCTGCACCAGGTTGGGCTGAATTGCATCTTTCAGCAATACCGTCATCGCGCCATGGGCGTTCAGGTCACGCGCATACACCGCCTTGTTCTCGCGGGTATAGCCAATCACGATATTGCCCAGACGGTTCTTCAAATCTTCCAGCGAGGTCGCCAGACAGAAAATCGCCATCACCTCCGAGGCCACCACGATGTCAAAGCCGTCTTCGCGCGGATAGCCGTTGGCAGTACCACCGAGAGATACCACCACATCGCGCAGGGCGCGATCATTCATGTCGACCACACGTCGCCACTGGATGCGGCGCACATCGATGCCCAGCTCATTGCCGTGATGAATATGGTTATCGATCATCGCCGCCAGCAGGTTGTTGGCCAGGGCAATGGCATTGAAGTCGCCAGTGAAGTGCAGGTTGATGTCCTCCATCGGCACCACCTGGGCGTAGCCGCCACCGGCTGCACCGCCCTTGACGCCAAACACCGGTCCGAGCGAAGGCTCGCGCAGGCAGATCACCGCCTTCTTGCCGATGTGGTTGAGCGCATCACCCAGGCCGACGGTGGTGGTGGTCTTGCCCTCGCCAGCCGGCGTCGGGCTGATGGCAGTGACCAGGATCAGCTTGCCATCGGGCTTATTGGCCAGGCTGTCGATGTACTTCAGCGATACCTTGGCCTTGTAGTGCCCATAGGGCTCCAGGTGTTCATCGGCAATGCCCAGACGCTCCTGTGCCACCTTGGACACTTTGTGCATGGTCGCTGCCTGTGCGATTTCGATATCCGACAACATATGAGTCTCCTGGTTTGAAACGTTCCGTAAATGGGGGCGGTGTTCTGACGGGCGCGAGACGACTATAGGGCGGCCGGTGTTGCTGCGCCATTGACCGATATCAAGACTGCAAAGCGACCACAGGAATCCGCGCATCCCTACCTTAGAATGCGCGTTTCGCCGCAGTTTTCCCTGAACCGCTGCCTTGTTGCAGTGCGACAACGCACTGTGTGCAATGCAGACCGGAGACGCCATGACCTATCTCTACGCCGCCACGATCTTTCTGTCCTCATTCCTGCTGTTCATGGTGCAGCCGCTGATTGCCAAACAGATCCTGCCCTGGTTCGGTGGTGCGGCAGCCGTGTGGACCACCTGCCTGCTGTTTTTTCAGGGCCTGTTGCTGGCGGGCTATGCCTACGCCCATCTGGTCGTGCGGCATCTCTCCCCACGCGCCCAGGCCATGTTGCATGCCGCTTTGCTGGTGGCCAGCCTGGTATCGCTGCCCATCATTGCCAGCCCGGACTGGAAGCCAGTCGGTGGTGGCACGCCGCTATTGCAAATCATCGGGCTGTTGCTATTCACCGTCGGCCTGCCGTATTTCATGCTCTCCACCACCGGGCCATTGGTGCAAGCCTGGTTCGCCCGCAGCCTGGGACGCGTTCCCTATCGCCTGTTTGCACTGTCCAACCTCGGCTCGCTGATTGCCCTGCTGGCCTATCCGTTTGCGGTCGAGCCGTGGATCAGCACCCGCACCCAGGCCCTGGGCTGGTCGATCGGCTTTGCCGGCTTTGTGCTGCTGTGCGCTGCCTGCGCCATGGCCTCGCGCAACACCTCCGACGCCGGCCATGCCGCCGCAGCCGAAGCACCCAACAGCCCCGCGCCGCGCTGGTCCGCCCGCCTGATGTGGCTGGCACTCGCTGGCGCTGGCTCGGCCATGCTGCTGGCCATCAGCAACCACATCACCCAGAACGTGGCCTCGGTACCCTTCCTGTGGATCGTGCCGCTCAGCCTGTATCTGCTCAGCTTTGTGCTGTGCTTTGACAGCAATGGCTGGTACCGGCCGCGCATCAACCATGTGCTGCTGGCGGCCGCCATGGTCGGCATGGCCTGGCTGCTCGACAGCCTGGATCTGAAGCTGGCCATTCCGGTCTACCTGGGAGGACTGCTGCTGGTGTGCATGTTCTGTCATGGCGAACTGGCGCGCAGCAAACCCGATGCTGCCCATCTGACCGAGTTCTTCCTGATGATTTCCGCCGGTGGCGTACTCGGCGGCTTGCTGGTGGCGGTGCTGGCACCGATGCTGCTGCCAGGACTGTTCGAACTCGGCATCGGCCTGGTGGTCGTGGGCGTGCTGGCGCTGCTGCGCACCTGGCGCGAACCGATCTGGATCGCTTCGCTGTTTGGTGCCGGGGTTCTGTTCTCAAGCTTCTGCGTCTGGCGCCAGGTTGATGACTACGGCGACAACACGCTGCGTGCCACGCGCGACTTCTACGGTGCGCTGCGGGTACTGGCGCTGCAGGGCGAGGACGGCAGCTATCGCAGCCTGCGTCACGGCAGCATCATGCATGGCGCGCAGTGGATCACCCCGCCCGAGCGCAGCAGCCTGCCGATCACCTACTACGGCCCGCGCACCGGCCTGGCGCTGGCGATCCAGGCCCTGCCCGAAGACAGCCCGCGCAAGCTGGGCATGATCGGACTGGGCTCGGGCACGCTGGCGGCATGGGGGCGGCGTGGCGATATCGTGAAGTTCTACGAGATCAGCCCGAAGATGGTCGATATCGCGCGCAACCAGTTCCGCTACCTCTCCGACAGCGCGGCACAAATCGAAATCGTGGTCGGCGATGCCCGACTGTCACTGGAGTCCGAGTCGCCGCAGCAATTCGATGTGCTGGCGGTGGACGCCTTCTCCGGCGACGCCATTCCCATCCATCTGCTCACACCCGAGGCCATGGACGTCTATCTGCGCCACCTCAAGCCAGGCGGCGCACTGCTGTTCCATGTCACCAACCGCTTCCTCGACCTGCCGCCCGTGGTACGGGCGCTGGCAGATGCGCGCGGCCTGGTGACCGGCCTGGTGTCACACTCGGAAACCGACGAGGAGGACCGCCTGCACTACGCCTCGACCGACTGGATGATTGTCACCGCCAACCCGGCACTACTGGAGACGCCGGCCATCAAGCGTGTGATTCAGTCGGTGGCGGCTCGCCCGGACCTGCGCAGCTGGAGCGACGACTTCAACAACCTGTATCGCATCCTGAAATAAGCGCGCCGCCTAAAAACTCAGTAAGTTATTGTTTTTATTGAGTTTTTAGGAGAAAGCCGACAGCCGTCCAGTGGCGCGCGCTAGGCATCCAGCAACACCCCACCACCGTAGCTGACCCGCTGCGGCGCGACGCCACCCGCCAGCACGCGCACCGCGCAGTACTTGAACTCGGGGATCTTGCCAAACGGATCGAGTACCGGATTGGTGAGCTTGTTGACCGCCGCCTCGTAGTAGCAGAACGGAATGAACAAAGCCCCGGGCGGGGTGCCTTCATCCACCCGCGCATACAGCGTGATGCTGCCGCGACGCGACTGCACCGTCAGCACCGCACCGGGCGCGATGCGCAGGCGCTTCAGATCATCCGGATGCAAGGACGCCACCGGCTCGGGCTCGATGAAATCTAGCACGCTGGCACGACGCGTCATCGAACCGGTATGCCAGTGCTCCAGCTGCCGGCCGGTGATCAACACCATCGGATAGTCGCGATCGGGTTGCTCGTTGGCCGGAATGATGTCGGCCGGCACAAAGCGTGCGCGACCAGTGGGTGTCGGAAAATCCTCCACGAACACTACCGGCTGGCCGGGATCGCCTTCTTCCAGGCAGGGATAGGTCACCGAGGATTGCTGCAGCAGCCGCTCCCAGGTGATGCCGGCGATGGAATCCATGCAGCCACGCATTTCGTTGAACACCTCGCGCGGGCCGTCGTAATGCCAGTCCAGACCCATGCCGCGTGCGATCTGCTGAATGATCCACAGATCCTCGCGCGCATCGCCAGGCGCAGCGACTGCCTTGCGACCCATTTGCACCATGCGATCGGTGTTGGTGACAGTGCCATCCTTCTCCGGCCAGGCCGTCGCTGGCAGCACCACATCGGCCAGATAGGCGGTCTCGGTGAGAAAGAGGTCTTGCACCACCAGGTGATCGAGCGTGGCGAGTGCCTCACGCGCATGCTCCAGATCGGGATCGGACATGGCCGGGTTCTCGCCCATGATGTACATGCCGCGGATGTCTCGCGCAGCAGCGGCATGCATGATCTCCACCACGGTCAGGCCGGGCTGCGGATCGAGCTTGGCATTCCAGTACTGCTCGAAGCGGCTGCGGGCCTCGGGCGTGACCACGCGCTGGTAGTCGGGATAGAACATCGGGATCAGGCCGGAGTCGGACGCGCCCTGCACATTGTTCTGGCCGCGCAGCGGATGCAGGCCGGAGCCAGGCTTGCCGATCTGGCCGGTGGCCAACGCCAGCGCGATCAGGCAGCGCGCGTTGTCGGTGCCGTGTACATGCTGCGAAATGCCCATGCCCCACAGGATCATCGAACCACGCGAGGTGGCAAAGGCACGCGCCACTTCGCGCAATGTTTGCGCCGGGATACCGCAAATCGGTGCCATGGCCTCGGGCGAATACTTACGCACGTTGTCGCGCAGCGCTTCCCAGTTGGCGGTGCGTTCATCAATGAACTTGCGGTCGACCAGGCCTTCTTCGACGATGACATGCAACAACGCATTGAGCATGGCAACGTCGGTATCGGGATTGAACTGCAGCACCCAGGTGGCATGCCGTGCCAGCTCGGTGCGACGCGGGTCGGCCACGATCAGACGCGTGCCGTTCTTGACTGCGTTCTTGATCCAGGTCGCCGCCACCGGATGATTCACTGTCGGATTGGCACCGATCACCAGCACCACATCGGCCTTCATCACATCGCGCACCTGGTTCGACACCGCAGCCGAATTCACACCCTCCATCAGCGCCGCCACCGACGAGGCATGACAGAGCCGGGTGCAATGATCGACGTTGTTGGAACCAAAGCCGGTGCGCACCAGTTTCTGGAACAGGTAGGCCTCTTCGTTGCTGCCCTTGGCCGAACCGAAGCCAGCCAAGGCCTTGGGGCCGTGCGTATCGCGAATGGTACGCAGACCGCCAGCGGCCAGCGCCAGCGCCTCTTCCCAGCTGGCCTCGCGAAACACCTCCGACCAATTGTCCGGATCGACACTGAAATCCTTGTGCTTGGGCACACCCGGCTTGCGGATCAAGGGCTTGGTCAGGCGTTGGCGATGATGCACATAGTCAAAACCGTAACGACCCTTGACGCACAGCCGACCATCATTGGCCGGGCCCTGACGGCCTTCGACGCTGACGATCTTGTCGTTTTCGATCTGATAGGTCAGCAGACAACCCACGCCGCAATACGGGCAAACCGAATCGACACTGCGTTGCGCTGCAGCCGTGGCCGGCGTAGCAGGCATCGAAGGCGACACAGCGGGCAACAGCGACTCGACACTCAGATGACTGCGCGGTGACAGCGCGCCGGTCGGACAGGCCTGTACACATTCGCCGCAACCGACGCAGGTGGATGCCCCCATGGCATCGTCCAGATCGAAGGCGATATGCGAATGATCACCGCGTCCGGCATAGCCAATGACATCATTGACCTGCACTTCACGACAGGCGCGCACACAGCGCGTGCACTGGATACAGGCATCCAGGTTGACGGCAATGGCGGCATGACTGAAATCGGGCTGCGGTTGCGACCGACCAGCAAACCGCGGCTTGCCCAGTTGCATCTGCTGCGCCCAGTAGTGCAGCTCGGAATCGGCGCCGTGCGCGGCAGACTGGGCAACCACCTGCGGTGCGGCGCTAGGCTCGGGCATGTCCGAGAGCAACAGTTCCAGCACCATCTTCTGCGATTGCACCGCACGCGTACTGTTGCTGGATACTTCCATGCCGGCACTGGGCGTGCGGCAGCAAGAAGGAGCCAGGGCACGCTCGCCCTTGATTTCCACCACGCAGGCGCGGCAGTTGCCATCGGCGCGCAGACCGTCCTTGTAGCAAAGGTGTGGAATCTCTACCCCGTGCGCACGCGCTGCCTGCAGGATGCTCTGCCCGGGCGCCGCATTGACGCGCTCGCCGTTGAGCATGAACTCCACCGGCATGGCGGCCTGTTCGTCGCTGCTGTGTGCTGTCATGGCTTTACTCCGTCACCGCAGCGACCAGGGTCGCTTCGGGGAAATGTTTGATTACGCTCAGTACCGGATTGGGCGCGGCCTGCCCCAGACCGCAGATCGAGGCGTCCATCATCACCTGCGACAGCTCCTTGAGCAGTTCGGTATCCCACTGCGGTTGCTGCATCAGCTGCAGCGCCTTGATCGTGCCGACACGGCACGGCGTGCACTGCCCGCAAGACTCATCCCGGAAGAACCGCACCAGGTTAAGCGCCGCATCACGCAGGCTGTCCTGATCGGAAAGGACCACCACCGCCGCCGAGCCGATGAAGCTGCCGTGCGGTTGCAGGGTGTCGAAGTCCAGCGGGATGTCACCCTTGCTGGCTGGCAGGATGCCACCCGAGGCACCACCCGGCAGATAGGCCTTGAACTGATGACCCGGCAACATGCCGCCGCAGTATTCGTCAATCAGCTCGCGCACGGTAATACCGGCCGGTGCCAGATGCACACCCGGTCGGCGCACCCGCCCGGAAACCGAAAAACTACGCAGACCCTTGCGACCATTGCGCCCCTGATCCGCGAACCAGGCAGCACCTTTTTCCACGATCTCGCGCACCCAGAACACCGTCTCCATGTTGTGTTCCAGGGTCGGATAACCGAACAGACCCTTTTGCGCCACATACGGCGGACGCAGCCTTGGCATGCCACGCTTGCCTTCAATCGATTCGATCATGGCCGACTCTTCGCCGCAGACATAAGCGCCAGCGCCACGGCGCAAATGGATCGGCGGCAAGGCGCAGGGCGCATCGGCCTGCAGTCGTGCCAGTTCGCGCTCGAGAATGGCGCGACAGCCAGCGTATTCATCCCGCAGGTAGATCCAGATCTCGCCCACACCGGCACACCAGGCAGCGATCAACATACCTTCCAGAAAACGATGCGGATAACGCTCGAGATAGAAACGGTCCTTGAACGTGCCAGGCTCGCCTTCGTCGATGTTCACCGCCATCACGCGCGGGCCGGGTTCGGCGGCGACGATGCGCCACTTGCGGCCAGCCGGAAAACCGGCCCCGCCCAGACCGCGCAGACCGGAGTCCTCCATGATGCGGGTGATGTCATCACGACTACGCTTGTCCGCCAGACAATCGGCGATCAACTGATAGCCACCGGCGCGGCGATACTGGTTGTAATTCACATACTTGGTCGGCGGGCAGCTGAATTGCTTGGCCTTGACCGCGGCCTTGACCGACTTCAGGCTGGCCTGGCCGATCGGATTCTGATGCACCACCACCACCGGTGCCTGCTCGCAGCGACCAACGCAAGGCGCAGGAATGACCCGCACCTTGGCACCAAGGATGTCGGGCAGTCGTGCCAGCAAATCCTTGGCGCCCGCCATCTCGCAGGACAAGGAATCGCACACCCGGACGGTCAGCGACGGTATCGGCGTATCGCCCTCTTTCACCACATCAAAGTGGTGATAGAACGTCGCGACCTCATACACCTCGGCCATCGACATGTTCAGCTCGGCCGCCAGCGCGGTGAGATGCGCTGCGGAAAGTTGGTG
>CAIPUP010000138.1 GCA_903868285.1 uncultured beta proteobacterium | reverse complement strand
GTTGGCCAGTACCGTTAGTGCATTGCTCGGGATAGCAGTTTCGGCCTTGTTCGGTACGGTGTTGGCCTTGATGGCCGATACCGCTGCCGCCGGCAGCGTTGCGAGTGTGCCGAGCATGATTCTCGTGACTGCGCCAGGCGGTATAGCCGAGATGTGCATCACCGCTAAGGTGTTGCAACTTGGTGTGCCTCTGGTGACCGCGGCGCATGTGGTTCGCATGGTGTTTCTTAACGCCTGTATGGGTGCGATCTATCGCCTTGGCCGAGCGCTGCGTCAGCGCTGGTTGCGGCACCGTTAGCATTGCATCAGCCCGTAAAAAAACATCGTTAAAACAGAGCGTTACGAAGTAATCCCTGTTCTTGGCCAGCGTTTTGCGGTGTTTTTCGTGACGATTGGAGCATGGTGCTGCATGGTAAAATGCGCGCCTTTTTCAGCCCCGTTCGCAGCAAATCTGCCAGATGCCGCAGGCTGCCCACGGCCAGAATGTTTTCCCCTGTTTTCCGATTTTGAGTGAGGTTCCCTTTCATGAATCAGTCATCTTCCCAGTACGCTGCCGCGCCGTCGTATGTGCAGCATCAAGGCGCCAAAGATTGGGTGGCCAAAATTGCTGCACTGACCAAGCCCGACCAAGTGGTTTGGTGTGACGGTTCGCAGGAGGAATACGACCGCCTATGCAACGAGATGGTGCAGGCCGGCATGATGAAGCGCCTCAATCCGGCGCTGCGTCCTGACAGCTATCTGGCGTTATCGGACCCGAGTGATGTGGCGCGCATGGAAGACCGTACTTTCATCTGTTCGCAACATAAGGATGAAGCTGGTCCTACCAATAACTGGGTTGACCCGGCTGAGATGCGCGGCACCATAGGCAAGCTGTTTGATGGCTGCATGCGTGGTCGCACGCTGTATGTGGTGCCGTTTTCGATGGGACCGCTGGGTTCGCATATCGCGCACATCGGCATAGAGCTTTCGGATTCGCCCTACGTGGTGGTGTCGATGCGCGTCATGACGCGCATGACCAAAAAGGTTTGGGACATTCTCGGTAAAGACGGCTTTTTCGTGCCATGCGTGCATTCGGTGGGCGCCCCGCTGGCAGCTGGCCAACAGGATGTGCGCTGGCCTTGCAGCAAAGAGCATAAGTACATTGTGCATTTCCCTGAGACCAAGGAAATCTGGTCCTATGGTTCCGGCTATGGTGGCAATGCCTTGCTGGGCAAGAAGTGCTTCTCGTTGCGGATTGCGTCCATCATGGGGCGTGAGCAGGGTTGGCTGGCTGAGCACATGCTGATTCTTGGCGTTACCGCGCCGGATGGTCAGAAGAGTTATGTCAGCGCAGCCTTCCCCTCGGCTTGTGGCAAGACCAACCTCGCCATGTTGGTGCCGCCGCCGGCGTTCTCGGGCTGGAAGGTCACCACGATTGGTGAGGATATTGCCTGGATCAAGCCCGGCAAGGATGGTCGTTTGTATGCCATCAATCCCGAGGCCGGCATGTTCGGTGTTGCGCCGGGCACATCGATGAAGACCAATCCTAACTGCATGAAGATGCTCGAGCGCAACGTCATCTATACCAACGTGGCCGAAACCCCAGAGGGCGATGTCTGGTGGGAGGGCATGACCGACACCCCGCCGGCCAAGCTGACCGACTGGCAGGGCAATGCCTGGACGCCGGACTGCGGTCGTCTGGCGGCGCACCCGAACTCGCGTTTCACCGTGCCGTCATCGCAATGCCCGTCGATTGATCCGGAGTGGGAAAACCCTGAGGGTGTGCCGATTTCCGCCTTCGTGGTCGGCGGCCGTCGTAATGACACCGTGCCGCTGGTGGCTGAAGCCTTTGATTGGGACGCCGGCGTTTACATGGCGGCGACCATGGGTTCGGAAACGACTGCGGCGGCGACCGGCAAAGTCGGTGTGGTGCGTCGTGATCCGATGGCGATGATTCCGTTCTGCGGCTACAACATGGCTGATTACTTTGGCCACTGGCTGAAGCTCGGCCGCTCGGTTGGTGCCAAGGCGCCGAAGATTTACTGTGTGAACTGGTTCCGCAAGGATGACAACGGCAAGTTCATTTGGCCTGGCTTTGGCGAGAACATGCGGGTGATTCGCTGGATCGTCGAGCGTTGCCAGAACAAGGCGCAGGGGCAGAAGACCCCGATCGGCGTGGTTCCGGCGTTCGATGATCTGTCCTGGACCGGTCTGGAGAGTTTTGGCAAGGATCACTATGCCAAGGTCAGCTCGGTCGACAAGGCAGCATGGGATCGAGAGCTGGTGATGCATGACGAGCTGCTGACTTCGTTTGCTGCCCGCTTGCCGAAGGAGTTGGCGCAGCGACGTGAAAGTTTGGGCAAGTCGTTCGTCTAGTGATGGTTTGATTTCTTCCTTCGCGCGACATCGGTTGCGCTGATCGTTGGTGGTTGAAATTGGCCGCTCCGGGTAACCGGGGCGGCTTTTTTATTGCTTGCATCCGAGGAATGAATGTTGCGGCATATCGCACTGACTTGGTGCGTTAATGTGCTTGTTGGTAACGCGCCGGGCGGCGGCCGACAGTTTCTATGATCGTCTGTGCATTGGTTGTCGGTAGCAGTTGCCGGTTGCAGCGGTGAGGTTGTTCTTCGCCATTGCTGTTTTCCCCTGTGGCGGGACCTTTCCGCCTGGCTTCGCGGCGGTGCTGGCAATGCAGCTTGTGTGGGCGATCCGGACAATGGCATGTCTGTTGCTAAGTCTTTCTAAGCCATGCCTTCCGCTCGCCAAGCTGCAGTGCAGCATTATGATGAAATGCGCCTAGCCGGCGGGTTGGCGCGCGCTCACTACCAACCGCTGGAACAATGGTTGGCGTCCATGCCACCAGAGCGGGTGGAAGAAAAGCGCCGCGAGGCCGATCTGCTGTTCCATCGTGTCGGTATCACTTTCGCTGTTTACGGTGATCAGGCCGGTGCCGAGCGCTTGATTCCGTTCGACACGATCCCGCGCATCATCCCAATGAATGAGTGGGAAATGCTGGCGCGCGGTCTGCGGCAGCGGGTGGATGCCCTCAACCGGTTTTTGCACGACATCTACCATGAGCAGAAGATCCTGCGTGCAGGCGTGATCCCAGCGGAGCAGGTACTTACTAATGAAGCCTATCAGGTGTCTATGATTGGGCTCGAGCTGCCAAACCATGTCTATTCCCATATTGCCGGTATCGACCTGATCCGGCATGAGGATGGCAGCTACTACGTCCTGGAGGACAATCTTCGCACGCCCTCCGGCGTGTCTTATATGCTGGAAAACCGCAAGATGATGATGCGCTTGTTTCCGGAGCTGTTTGCCCGCCAGCCGGTGCAACCGGTCGAGCATTATCCGGGTTTGCTGTTGCGCACCTTGCGCGATGCTGCGCCGCGTCAATTGCGCGAGCCCACCGTGGTTGTGCTAACCCCGGGGCAATATAACAGCGCCTATTTCGAGCACGCTTTTCTGGCACAGCAGATGGGCGTGGAGCTGGTCGAGGGTGCTGATCTGTTGGTCAAAGACGGCTATGTCTATATGCGTACCACCGGCGGGCGGCAGCGGGTCGATGTGATTTATCGCCGCGTGGACGATCCCTATCTCGATCCGCTGGCCTTCCGGCCAGACTCGTTGCTCGGGGTGCCAGGACTGTTGTCCGTAGTCCGGGCCGGTAATGTTGCGCTGGCCAACGCTATGGGCACGGGGGTGGCGGATGACAAATCGACCTACCCTTATGTACCGGACATGATCCGGTTCTATCTTGGTGAGGAGCCCATCCTGGCCAATGTTCCGACCTGGCAGTGCAAGCGCCCGGACGATCTGGAGTTGGTGCTGGACCGTTTGCCCGAATTGGTGGTGAAAGAGGTCCAGGGTTCTGGCGGCTACGGCATGTTGATCGGGCCGACCGCCACCAAGGCTGAAATTGCGGCATTCAGGCAGCGCTTGCAAGCGGACCCGGCCAACTACATTGCGCAGCCGACCCTGTCGCTTTCCACTTGCCCGACCTTTGTCGAACAGGGCATCGCACCAAGACATATCGATTTGCGGCCGTTTGTTTTGTCGGGCGATGAAGTACGTCTGGTGCCTGGCGGCCTGACCCGGGTGGCGTTGAAGGAAGGGTCGTTGGTCGTCAATTCATCGCAGGGTGGTGGTACCAAGGACACCTGGATCGTTGACGCTGAGGCGGCCCCGGATGAACCGTCGGAGTCCTCGCCTAATCCCCTATCGGATGCATCCAAAAGCCAGTCGCAGGAGCAAGGCTGACATGCTGTCGCGCGTTGCCGACCGGATTTTCTGGATGAGTCGCCAGATGGAGCGGGCCGAGAACATGGCGCGCATTCTGGGCGTGACTTCCAATCTGGTGTTGTTTGGCAACCATGAGGCGCAGGGGCAGAACCTGCTGGCGCCTCTCACTATCACCGGAACGGCCGAGGCCTTTGCTGCGCAACATGACAAGCTCACGCTACCAGCATTGATTGATTTTCTGGCATTTGATCAAAGCAATCCGTCTTCGATTTGGTCCTGTTTGCGTGACGCGCGAGAGAACGCGCATGCCGTGCGTTGGCAGATCACCTCCGAGATGTGGGAAACGCTCAATGCCACCTGGATCGAATTGCGTGGTTTCGGCCGTCGCACCATGACCGCACGTCGGCGTAGTGATGCTGCACGAGGCGAGCTTTCGCTAGCAGATAGCGTTGGCGCAGAAGCGACACGTTTTTTCGATTGGGTGAAGGACCGCAGCCATCTGTTTCGCGGCGTGACCTACGGCACCATCGTGCGCGGCGAGGCCTTCAATTTTTCGCGCCTCGGCACGCATCTGGAGCGTGCTGACAACACCGCCCGGATTCTGGATGTGAAGTACCACATCCTGTTGCCACGGGTCGAGGATGTCGGCGGCGCGCTCGACTATTACCAGTGGGCGGCCTTGTTGCGCTCGGTATCGGCCTTCGAGACCTATCGTTTGATTTATCGCGATCAGATTTTCCCGATCAAGGTGGCGGAGTTACTGATTCTCGAGCAGCGCATGCCACGCTCGCTGGCGGCGTGTGCAGCGCAGGTGAATGCTTCGCTCGAGCGCATCGTTGGCCAAAACGATGCGGCGGCCAAGCGCCTTTCCGGTGAGCTGTTCGTGCGCCTGACACACGCCGACATCGAAGAAATTTTTCAAAGCGGTCTGCATGAATATCTGACCGATTGTCTGGATGACATCAACGAGCTGGGTAGCCGCATGCAGCGCGCCTACCTGGGGACGGTTTAGCCGGTATACCGATGAAGCTGGATATCGATCACCACACCACCTATCGCTATAGCGCGCCGGTGCGTTCATCGACACAGATATTGCGCCTGACGCCGCAGAATGGGGCTGGGCAGCAGGTGTTGCATTGGAAACTCGATACCACCGGTGGCGCAACACGGACGCGCGATGGTTATGGCAACGTGTTGCATGTGCTGACCCTGGATAGCGCAGTAGAGGAAATCCATATCCATAGTCGCGGCCGCATTCAGACGGCAACCGGTGCTGATGAAGTTGCAGAGGTGGCTTCTGTTGGTGTCTTGTCGCCGCTGGTATTTTTGCGCCCTACGCCATTGACGCGTACTCGCCCTGCGATGGTGGAGTTTGCCGAGGCGTGGCGTCGTCGCGCTGCATCCTTATCGGGTTTGCGTGAGATGGCCAGTGCCCTGAACAAGCGCATACCGGCACTGGCGGTTGATGACGTCGACGGCAAGCAAAGCGATGTCTCGCAAGCGCCTGCCAGTGTGCCCGCCTCGGCGCAGGTGCATGCCTTCATTGCTTGTTTGCGCCATTTGGGAATACCGGCACGCTATGTCAGTGGCTATGTCTATGCGCCCGCTGCATCCTCGGCTGCGGAGCAGGGCGTAGGCGCTGCGAGTTGGCATGCCTGGGCAGAAGCCTGGGTCGTGGATCGTTGGCGTAGCTTCGATGTCATGGCCCGGTGTCCAGCTGGTGAGCAGCATGTGCGGATTGCGATTGGCGCTGATGAATTGGATGCTTGCCCGATCCGCGGTGTGCGAACCGGCGGCGGTCTGGAAACCCTGGCTTCATCGATTCAGTTGACCGCCGCAGTGGCTTAGCGTCATTGGGCTAGGGCGCTAGGCTGGCCAGGCAGGGGAAATTCTGTAAGTTATTGATTTTAAAGGGATATTCATATAGTTCCACGTGGAACGCAGGCTCGCTGTGTGGCTTGTTCAAGCTACCGTCTATCAAGCCAGCCAGTTTTTGACTTCAGCAGGTTCCACGTGAAACGTCCTCCGGCCGGTTGTTTTTGCTCTTTACCTGGCGTTCCCTTGGCAGTATCTGCGGACGCTGCGCCGCGCCGATAAGCGCGGTCTTATTAGCGCAGCGCTTGGGCTTGGCAAAGAAAGTCGTTACAATCCGCCTCCCGCCGCGACCGGTAAAACAAAGCGCCCTTGAAGAACAAGCACTTAGCAAGTTCGGTCGCCTTCCACGAGCGTCTTTCTTTCACGATGGACAGGGCCCGCGTGCCACAGGCTGAGCAGAATGTTATTTCCGACTGAATTCGATGTCATCGTTATCGGTGGTGGCCATGCCGGCACCGAGGCTGCGCTGGCAGCGGCACGTGCCGGCGCCAGCACGCTGCTGCTCAGCCACAACATTGAAACCCTCGGCCAGATGTCCTGCAACCCGTCGATTGGTGGCATCGGTAAGGGCCACCTGGTGCGGGAGGTGGATGCATTGGGCGGTGCCATGGCGATTGCCACCGATGAAGCCGGGATTCAGTTCCGCACCCTCAATGCCTCCAAAGGCCCGGCAGTGCGTGCCACACGCGCCCAGGCCGATCGGGTGCTGTATCGCCAGGCAATACGCCGTCGCCTGGAAAACCAGCCCAATTTGCAGTTGTTTCAGCAGTCGGCGGATGATCTTTTGGTTGAGGGCGAGCGGGTCAGCGGCGTGGTCACCCAGACTGGCATCCGCTTTCGGGCGCGGGCGGTGGTCCTCACTGCCGGCACTTTCTTGTCCGGGCTGATCCATGTCGGTTTGCAGAATTATGCGGCGGGTAGGGCAGGGGATCCGGCCTCGGTCAGCCTCGCTGCGCGGTTGCGCGAGCTGAAATTGCCGGTTGGGCGACTGAAAACGGGTACGCCACCCCGGCTGGATGGTCGAAGCATTGATTTTTCGGTCATGACCGAGCAGCCAGGCGATACACCGGAGCCGGTGTTTTCCTTTTTGGGGCGACGCAGCCTGCATCCGGCGCAGCTACCTTGCTGGATCACCCATACCAATGAACGTACGCACGATATCATTCGCGCTGGGTTGGATCGCTCGCCGATGTATACCGGCAAGATCGAAGGAATCGGGCCGCGCTACTGCCCATCGATCGAAGACAAGATCCATCGCTTCGCCGGCAAGAGCTCGCACCAGATTTTTCTCGAGCCCGAAGGCTTGACCACCCACGAGTATTATCCCAACGGGGTGTCTACCAGTTTGCCTTTCGATGTGCAGCTGGAACTGGTGCATTCCATTCGCGGGTTGGAACAGGCGCACATACTGCGCCCGGGCTATGCTATCGAGTACGACTACTTCGATCCGCGCAATCTGCGTGCTTCGCTGGAAACCAAATCGATCCAGGGCTTGTTCTTTGCCGGCCAGATCAATGGCACCACTGGCTATGAGGAGGCCGCCGCGCAGGGATTGCTGGCGGGTATTAATGCCGCGTTGCAAGTTTCTGGACGCGAGCCGTGGTGTCCGAAGCGCGATGAAGCCTATTTGGGCGTACTGGTGGACGACCTGATTACGCGCGGTGTATCTGAGCCGTATCGTATGTTCACCAGCCGGGCTGAATATCGCCTGATGCTGCGTGAAGACAACGCCGACATGCGTCTGACCGAAATCGGCCGCCGCCTGGGACTGGTGGATGATGTGCGCTGGGATGCCTTCAACCGCAAGCGCGATGCCGTGGCACGCGAGGTGCAGCGTCTGCAATCGACCTGGATACAGCCGCGTCAGCTGCTCGAATCGGAAGCGCTGCGGGTCTTTGGACAAACGCTAGAACGTGAGTACACACTCGCTGATTTACTTAGACGCCCTGGGGTTTCTTATCAAAGCTTGATGAGCCTGTCGGGTGCTGCTGCAAGCGCGAATCCGGAGCCAATCAACGCAATTGCTGCGCCGCAGCAGGGGCATGCAATAAACGTTGCCAGTACCGATATCGAAGCGACCGCCGATATTGAATTGCAGATTGAAACCCAACTCAAATACGACGGCTACATCGCCCGCCAACGGGCCGAGGTGCAGCGGAATCTCGGTCAGGAGTCTACCCGTCTGTCGCCGACACTCGATTACGCCGATGTTCGTGGCCTCTCGATCGAGGTGCGACAAAAGCTCAATGCCGCCCGCCCGGAGACCATCGGTCAGGCCTCGCGGATTTCTGGTGTGACGCCGGCCGCTGTGTCCTTGCTGCTGGTCCATCTGAAAAAGCAGAACAAGCTTGCCGCTGCGGGCAACCCATGAGCGCCCGCCCCGATTTCGCTCTGAACGAGCGCCGCGCCGAACTGGACGCCGGTATGCGTAGCCTTGGGCTGCACAAACTGAATGGCCTGGAACAAGATTCGGTGCGCTGGGGTCGTCTGCTCGATCGCTTATGCGCTTATCTCGTCTTGCTGCATAAATGGAACCAGGTGCATAACCTCACGGCGATTCGCGAACCGGCGCAAATGGTTACCCTGCATTTACTGGACAGTCTGGCCTTGCTGCCTTGCTTGCAGCAAATTGCCATTACGCCCACGCGGCGTGTACT
>CAIPUP010000137.1 GCA_903868285.1 uncultured beta proteobacterium | reverse complement strand
TGCGTGCGCTGGAAAAGCATGCGGCGCAGGTGGGCGGGGCGCGCAATCACCGTTTGCGTCTGGACGATGGTGTGCTGATTAAGGACAACCACATTGCCATTTGCGGCAGCATCCGTGCCGCGGTCGAACGCGCCCGCATCGGCACGCCCATCCTGACCAAGATTGAAGTGGAGTGCGACACGCTGGAGCAGGTGCGAGAAACGCTGGAATCGGGCGCGGATTGCATCCTGCTCGACAACATGAGCGTGGCGCAGATGCGTGAAGCCGTGGCCATGGCCAATGGTCGGGTGCCGCTGGAGGCCTCGGGCGGCGTACGGCTGGAAACCATCCGCGCCATCGCCGAAACCGGGGTGGATTTCATCTCGGTCGGACGCATCACCCAGTCGGCGCCCGCAGTGGATATCGGGCTCGATGTCGCGCTCGATGTTGCCCCAGTTCCCAAAGCGTGAAGCCGTCTTCTGACAGACCGGGCGTCTGTCTGTTCTGTGGTGCCTCGGAGGCACTGCCGGCGTCGGCACGCGCAATGGCGCGCGACTTCGGCACCGCCTGTGCCGCCGAGGGCTGGCGTCTGGTCTACGGCGGTGGATCGCGCGGGCTGATGGGTGAAGCAGCGCGGGCCGCTTCAGCCGCCGGTGGTGCCGTGCTGGGGGTGATACCGGCTGCACTGCGTCGTATCGAGCAGGACCATCAGGGGCTGGGCGCGCACACCGTGCTGGAAGTGGTGGACACCCTGGCCGAGCGCAAGGCGCGCATGGCAGCGGCGGCCGATGCCTTCATCACCCTGCCCGGTGGGGTCGGCACGCTGGACGAGCTGTTCGAGATGATTACCTGGAACGATCTGTCCATCCATGACAAGCCGATCGTGCTGTGCCATGACGATGGCTTCTGGGATCCGCTGTTGCAGTGGCTGGAGCGTGCGCGTAGCGCCGGGGCGATCCGCCCGATCGCCACGCGTCGTCTGCAGGTGGCGCAATCCTTGCCCGAGGCCTTGCAACTGCTGCGCCAGGCGCTTGCGGAAGATATTAAAAAAACCCAATAAAAACAATAACTTACGTTAATTTTTGCTGGGCTGGCTGGGGCCGTGTGCGGGCCCGGGCTGAGGACGCACGCTTGGCGCCGCCGTTTTAGCGCCGCACCTCGCCATTGCCCCAGACCACGAATTTCTGCGAGGTCAGGCCCTCCAGCCCGACCGGTCCGCGCGCATGCAGCTTGTCGGTCGAGATACCAATCTCGGCTCCCAGGCCGTATTCAAAGCCGTCGGCAAAGCGGGTCGAGGCATTCACCATCACCGAGCTGGAATCCACCTCGTTCAGAAAGCGTGTCGCGCGCGCAGCGTCCTCGGTGACGATGGCATCGGTGTGCTGCGAGCCATAGCGCGCGATGTGGTTCATCGCTGCATCCAGATCCGGCACCACCCGCACCGCCAGTATCGGTGCCAGGTATTCGCTGCCCCAGTCCTGTTCGCTGGCGGCATGCATCTGTGGCACCAGGGTGCAGGCAGCGGCATCACCGCGCAACTCGACACCCTTGTCCAGGTAGATGCGTGCCAGGCGCGGCAGCACCTGCGGCGCCAGTTTTTCATGCACCAGTAGCGTCTCCATGGTGTTGCAGGTGCCATAGCGCTGGGTCTTGGCGTTGTCGGCGATACGGATGGCCTTGTCCAGATCGGCAAATTCATCCAGATAGACATGACACACGCCATCCAGGTGCTTGATCATCGGGATGCGTGACTCGCCCATGATGCGCGCGATCAGCGACTTGCCACCGCGCGGCACGATGATGTCGACGAACTCATTCATGCGCAGCAGTGCGCCGACGGCGGCTCGGTCGGCGGTCTCCACCACCTGCACTGCATCACGCGGCAGGCCGGCGCTGTCCAGTCCCTCTTGCACGCAATGTGCGATGGCCAGATTGGAGCGCACCGACTCCGAACCACCGCGCAGGATGGTGGCATTGCCCGACTTCAGGCATAGCGCCGAGGCGTCGGCGGTCACGTCCGGGCGTGACTCATAGATGATGCCCACCACGCCCAGCGGCACGCGCATGCGCGCCACTTCAATGCCGCTGCGCTGACGCTTGCGCTCGCTCAGTTCGCCCACCGGATCGGGCAGCGCTGCCACCTGCTCCACGCCCTCGGCCATGGCCTCGATGGCGGCGGCGTCCAGAGTCAGACGGTCGATGAAGGCGGCGTCCTTACCTGCGGCGCTCGCCTGCGCCAGATCGAGCGCGTTCTGTTGCATCAGCAGTGGGGCATCGCGCCGGATCGCCGCAGCAATCGCCAGCAGCGCGCGGTTCTTGCTGGCGGTATCGGTGCGCGCCAGTACCCGTGCTGCGGCCCGTGCCCGGCGGCCCAGGTCGTGCATGTAGGTTTCGATATTCGCAGACATGATGGATTCTTCAGAGTGTGGCGTTGGGTAGGTGGCGAGGATTGCGTGGTGGCAGGTTCAAGCCGACAGCCGCAGTCCAAGCTGCAGCAGCTCGTCCCAGGCATCGCCCCGGCCGACGCCCTTGGCAATGCGATCCACCCGTGCCGCATGGCCTAGTGCCTGCAGCAATGCCCCGGATTTCAGGCGCTGGGCGGCG
>CAIPUP010000136.1 GCA_903868285.1 uncultured beta proteobacterium | reverse complement strand
GTTTGCATGAACAGCTGGCGCGCCAGTTCGGGCCGTGCGGCCGGCTCACCCACGTCCATCAACTCCAGCGCCTCCAGGATCGCGTCACCGGCGCGTTTACGTGGGTTCAGCGAGGCAAAGGGGTCTTGGAACACCATCTGGAAGCGCCGGCGTACCCGGCGCAATGCCTCGCCTTCCAGGCTGCCGATGTCATCCGTGCCCAAGCGCATGCTGCCCGAGGTGATGTTCACCAGGCGCATCACGGCCAGCGCGGTGGTGCTTTTGCCCGAGCCGCTCTCACCCACGATGCCAAAGGTGGTGCCCTTGGGGATGTCAAAACTCACGCCGTCAACAGCCTTGACCACCGACTTGCTGCCAAACAGGCCGCCGCCTAACGGGAAATGCACCTTAAGGTCGCGCACCCGCAACAGCGCCTGGGCGTTCTCGGTCATGCTGAGCCTCCAGGCACATGCAGCCAGCATAGGACGCGCCGGCGCCCGCCGTCCAGCCGGGTCTCGGGCGGCAGCTCATCGCGGCAACGCGGCTGCACCTGGCTGCACCGGTCGGCAAAGGCGCAGCCTCTGCCGCGTTCCAACAGGGAGGGTACGGTGCCCGGTATTTCCAAAAGGGGCTCGCCAAAGCCGGCAGTGCGCCGCCCGGGCGCGCAGGCGATCAAGCCCTGGGTGTAGGGATGCATCGGCAGTTGCAGCACCTCTGCCGCTGAGCCCTCTTCGACGATGCGCCCCGCATACATCACCGCAACCCGGTCGGCCATTTCGGCGATGGCGCCCATGTCGTGCGTGATCAGCAGCACCGCGGTGCCGGTGCGTTCGCGCAACTCGGCAATCAGATCAAAGATCTGCGCCTGCACGGTCACGTCCAGCGCGGTGGTGGGCTCATCGGCAATCAACACATCGGGTTTGCAGGCCAAAGCCATGGCGATCATGACGCGCTGGCGCATACCGCCCGAAAACTCAAAGGTGTAGCGGTCGATGGCGCGCTCAGGGTTAGGTATCTCCACCTGAGTGAGCAGCTCGATACAACGCGCTCGCGAATCGGCCTTGGACATGTGGCGGTGCAGCCGCAAGACCTCGGTGATCTGGTTACCGACCGTGTGCACCGGCGAGAGTGAAGACATGGGCTCTTGAAAAATCATGGCAATGGCCGCACCGCGCACCTGCCGGATTTCTTTGCTGCGTGGATGCAGCTTGGCCAGATCCACCGACACGCCGCCCGGCGGGTTGAACAGCATGGTGCCGGCCACGATTCGGCCAGGCTCGTCAACGATTTGCAGGATCGAGCGTGCTGTGACGCTTTTGCCGCTGCCGCTTTCGCCGACCACGCACAGTGTCTGGCCATGTTCGACGTCAAAAGAAACGTCGTCAACTGCCTTGATGACGCCGTTGCGTACTGCAAAGTGCGTGCTCAAGTGGCGTACCGATAAGAGGGCCGACGTGGATGGGGCTGACATGGCCGGGTCCATGGGTGAGTTCGATGTGGTCATTATTTGTTGTACGGGTCAGAGGCGTCACGCAGTCCGTCGCCCAGGAAATTCAGTGCAATCACGGCCAACACCACGGCTGCGCCGGGTGCAAACAGCCAGGGCGCAGTGGCGATCGAGCGGATGTTTTGCGCCTCCCGAAGCAGCACGCCCCAGGAGATGGTGGGCGGTTGCAAGCCCAGGCCTAGAAAGCTCAGCGAGGTCTCTGCCAGGATCATCGCCGGCACTGCCAGCGTTACCGATGCAATGATGTGGCTTGAAAAACTCGGCAGCATGTGGCGGAAAATAATCCGTCCTTCCGATGCGCCGTCAAGCCGCGCAGCCGTCACAAACTCCTCGGTGCGCAGGCTCAGGAAGCGACCGCGCACCACACGCGCCAGTTGGGCCCAGCCGGTCAGCGACAAGATG
>CAIPUP010000135.1 GCA_903868285.1 uncultured beta proteobacterium | reverse complement strand
TTCGCGCACACGATCGGGCTGCCATTCGCGATCGATGTAGGCCTGGGCGCCTTCCTTGTGCGCCAGCTCCGGGTTGTGAAAGCGGGTGGCGTTCTCGTTCGAGCCGCGCACCATGCGCGAGGTGCGTTCGCGTCGTGCCAGTTCATAGCGCTGCAGGGCATGCGGCACATCGTCGAAGGCCTCCAGGCAGCGCGCCAGGATGTAACCGTCCTCGATGGCATGCACCGCGCCCTGGGCCAGAAACGGCAGCGTCGGGTGGCAGGCATCGCCCAGCAGGGTGGCGCGACCGCGCGTCCAGCACTGCATCGGCTCGCGGCCCATGAGCGCCCATTTGAACAGCGTGTCGCTGCCGCGAAACAGCGCATGCACATCGTCATTCCAGCCAGCGAAGTCGTTCAGGCATTCTTCCAGCGTGCCCTGGGTGCTCCAGGATTCCACCTGCCAGTCGTCGCGTTCACGCGCGCCCACCACATTCATCATCTTGCCCTCATGGACCGGGTAGTGCACCACATGGCCACCCGGACCGACCCAGTTGGTTGCCACCAGACGCGCCATGTGCGCGGGCAGGCGCTGCATCGGTACCACGGCGCGCCAGGCGATGATGCCGGTGAAGTGCGGCTTGTCGTCGCCAAACAGAATTTGCCGCACGCGCGAGTGCACGCCATCGCCGCCGATCAGGACATCGCCGCGTACCGTGCGCCCGTCATCCAGGGTCAGCGTGACATGGTCATCGGCCAGTGCCAGGTCGCTGACACGCGACTTCAGATGCAGCGCATCCGGCTTGAGGCGCTGCACCGCCGCGGTGAGCACCGCCAGCAGATCAGGCCGGTAGACGGTGAGATAGGGATAGCCATAGCGCTCGACCGATTCGGCGCCCAGGTCGAACAGCTTCCAGGTCTGGCCGCTGTTCCAGTGCCGGATCTCCTTGCCTGAGGCTTCGCATGACAGCGCCTTGAGTTCATCCAGCACGCCCAGGCCCTGCAGCGCGCGGTTGCCATTGGCGCTGATCTGCACCCCGGCGCCGACCTCGCGCAGTTCGCTTGCCTGCTCGTAGATATCGACATCGATGCCCCGACGCAACAGCCCGAGCGCTGCGGCCATGCCGCCGATGCCGCCACCGGCGATCAGGACATGCGGTCGATGCGCGCGGCTGGTGTGGGTGGATGCGCTTGCTGTGGTGGTTGTGCTTGCTGCGGTGTTGGACATGTGAATCTCCAGCGTTTTCAGTGAGTGGGTTTGTCGCGTTAATGTGTCGCGCTAAATCCGCGCCAGGCGCGGAATGCTCTCGAGCAGCGAGCGGGTATAGGCGTGTTGCGGCTGATGGTAAACGCTCTCGGTCGCGCCCGATTCGACGATCTGTCCGGCATGCATCACCAGCACCCGGTCCGACAGGTGTCGCACCACATCCAGATCATGGCTGATGAACAGCATCGACAGCCCGAACTCGGCCCGCAGCGACAACAGCAGATTGATCACTTGCGCTTGCACCGAGACGTCGAGCGCCGCCACCGCTTCGTCACAGATCAGCAGTCGCGGCTGCACCGCCAGTGCGCGGGCGATGCCGAGGCGGGCACGCTGGCCGCCGGAGAACTGGTGCGGATAGCGATCGATGTGGCTGGCGTCCAGGCCGACCCGCTGCAACAGCTGGATCACCCAGTCGCGTCGCTCGCTGGCGCGGATCAGGCCATGCACCACCGGTGCTTCACCGATCAGCTGCTCGCTGCGCAGGCGCGGATTGAGCGCGGCATGGCTGTTCTGGAAAATCAGCTGTACATCCAGTCGTGCCCGGCGCTGTGCCGCAGCGTCGAGCTGGCGCACATCCTCGCCACACCACAGGCGCTGACCGCTGTCGGGCAGCAGCAGGCCGGCCGCGATGCGTCCGAGGGTGGATTTGCCGCAACCGGATTCGCCCACCAGGCCGAGCGTCTCGCCGGCTGCCAGTTGCAGGCTGACCTGATCCACGGCCGGGCCGGAATATTTATCGTAACCTATTGATTTAAAAGATATTTTTGACTTATCGCCATAGCGCAGGCTGACCTCCTGCAACTGCAGTAGCGGGGCGCTGATGCTGTGGTTCTGATTCGCAGCTGCTGTCATGGCGTGATCGCCTCGGTTGCGCCATCGGCTGAATAGACCAGCGGATGATGGCAGCGCACGCGCTGTGTCGCGCGGTGTGTCGCGTGGTGTGTCGCGGGGTGTGTCGCGCGGTGTGTCGCTGATACGGCCTGCTCGGGCGGTGCCGGCTCGGTCTCGCCGCAGCGCGCACTGGCGTAGCCGCAGCGCGGCGCAAAGGCGCAGCCACGGCCGGCCTGCGACAGCGGTGGCGGCAGCGGCACATTGCCGGGAATTTGCGGCAGCGGCTGGCCCGGCACATGCCCGGCCGGCGCGGCATCGATCAGGCCACGGGTATAGGGATGGCGCGGCTGCTGCAGCACCGCCTGCACCGGCCCGCGCTCGACGATGCGTCCGGCATACATGACGCAGATCTCGTCGGCCAGGCTGGACACCAGCGCCAGGTCGTGACTGATCCAGATCAGCGCGCTGCCTTGCTCGCGGCACAACGCCTGCACCTGCTGCACGATCTGGCGCTGGGTGGTCACGTCCAGGGCAGTGGTGGGCTCATCGGCAATCAGCAAGGCCGGCTGGTTCAGCAGCGCAATGGCGATGGCCACACGCTGGCGCATGCCGCCCGAGAGTTGGTGCGGATACTCACGCAGTCGCTGTTGCGGGTCGTGCAGCCCGAGCTGCGCCAGCGCGGTTGCGGCACGCGCCAGGGCTTGCTTGCGCGGCAGCGGGTGATGCGCCTGGATGGCCTCGATCATCTGGGTATCGATGCGTAACACCGGGTTGAGCGTCATCATCGGGTCCTGGAACACCATAGCGATGCGATCACCGCGCAAGCCTCGCAGTGCCGCTTCGTCCTGTTGCAGCAGATCGACGCCGTCAAACAGGATGCGTCCTCGCACGATGCGCGCCGGCGGCTCCAGCAGGCCGAGGATGGCATTGCCGGTCATGCTCTTGCCGCAGCCGGATTCCCCCACCAGGCCGAGAATGCGACCGCGTTGCAGGCTGAAGTCGAGCTGCTGCAGCACGGCCAGGTCTGCATCGCCAGTCAGGACACCGGCTTGACGGACGACGCAGTCCAGCTGCTCTACCTGCAATAGCGGCGCGTTCATTGCAGCCTCGGGTCGAGCAGGTCGCGCAGCCGGTCACCCACCAGGTTGAGGCTGACGATCAACAGCAGCAGGGCCAGGCCGGGAAACAGGCTGATCCAGTATTTGCCCGAGAGCAGATAGGAGAAGCCATTGGCGATGAGCAGGCCGAGCGAGGGTTCGGTGATGGGCAGGCCGAGGCCGAGGAACGACAACGTGGCCTCCAGTGCGATGGCCGAGGCCACCTGCACCGTGGCCACCACGATCAGCGGCGGCAGGCAGTTGGGCAGCAGATGCCACAGCAGGATGCGCCAGCCGGGCAGGGCCAGACAACGCGCCGCCTCGATGTATTCGCGACCGCGTTCAACCAGCGCAGTGGCACGCACGGTGCGGGCGTAATAGGCCCATTGCACTGCCACCAGCGCCAACAGGATCTTGTCGCTGCCCTGACCGAACACCGCCAGCAGCACCAGCGCGATCAGGATGGCCGGAAACGATAGCTGGATATCGGCGACGCGCATGATCAGGGCGTCGATCCAGCCGCCATGCCAGGCGGCGGTGATGCCCAGTGTCAGCCCGATGGCCAGCGCCAGCAGGGTGCTGCCAGTGCCAATCAGCAGCGAGATGCGCAAACCGTACAGGATGGCCGAGAGCATGTCGCGGCCCTGATCATCCGTACCCAGCAAGGCCAGCGCGCCGCTACCCAGCCGTTCGCCGGGTGGCAGGCGACCATCGGTGATATCGAGCTGGGCCAGGTCGTAGGGGTTCTGTGGCGCGATCACGCCAGCAGCCAGCGCCAGCAGCAATAGCAGCGCCAGCAGCGACAGACCTGCCATGGCCAGATGACTGCGCTGAAAGCCCCGCAACAGTTCGCGCGCGCTCATGTGCCGGCTCGCTGCGGTGTTGCTGTGCTGGGTCGCAGACGCGGGTCCAGCAGCACGTACAGCAGATCTACCAGCAAATTGATGAGCGTGAACAGCAGCACGATGATGCACAGATAGGCCACGATCACCGGCCGGTCCAGCACATTGATCGAGTCGATCAGCAGCTTGCCCATGCCAGGCCAGGCAAAGATGGTTTCGGTGACGATGGAAAAGGCAATCACCGAGCCGAACTCCAGGCCGATGACGGTGATCAGCGGCAGCAGCAGGTTCTTCAGTACATGCACGCCGATGATGCGACGCGGATGCAGGCCCTTGGCGCGGGCAAAGCGCACATAGTCCTGGCGCAGTGCTTCGATGCAGCCGGCACGCACCAGTCGAATGATCAGGGCCAGCTTGAACAGCGCCAGATTGAGCGCTGGCAACAGCAGATGACGCCAGCCCTCGCTGCTGCCCAGGCTGAGCGGCAGACCCAGTACGCTTTGCACCGGGCCGCGACCGCTGGCCGGCAGCCAGCCCAACCAGACCGAGAACAGCATGATCAGCATCAGTCCGACCCAGAAGGTTGGCAGCGAGAAGCCAAGGATGGAGCCGGCCATGATGCTTTGTCCGCTCAGGCTGCGCGGGCGCAGTCCGGCCCATAGCCCGAGTGGAATGCCCAGCACGATGGCAATGACGGTGGCGCTGATGGCCAGCTCCAGCGTGGCCGGCAGGCGCTCCAGGATCAGCGCCATGGCCGGCTCGCCATGCGCAAACGAGCGTCCGAGATTGCCTTGCAGTGCTTGTTGCAGAAACAGCAGGTACTGCTGCCATAGCGGTTGCTGCAGGCCGAGTTCACGCGCGCTGCGGGCGATTTCCTCGGGCGTGGCGTCGGGGCTCACCAGGATGGCCAGCGGATCGCCGATGGCGAACACGCCGACAAACACCAGCAGCGACATCACCAGCAGCACCAGTGCACTCTGGCCGAGACGGCGTGCGATCAGGACCAACATACCCAACATACGGTGACGGGCGGCTTAGCGGCGCAGCAGACTAGGGACGTTGCAAGCTGAGGCTACCGGCGAGGGTGTACTCGTCGGTGCGCGGCTGCAGTTTCAGCCCGGACTTCATGGCCCAGGTGCTGATCTGGTGATGCAGCGCGATGGCGGCATGATCGCGCATCGCCAGCAGCATGGCTTCACGCGCCAGTGCTTCGCGCTTGGCTTCCTCGGTGGTGGACAGGCTGCGCTCGATCAGCTGATCGAGGCGCGGGTTGGCGTAGCCACCCCAGTTCCAGGTGCCGAGGCCCTTTTCGGCCGAGGGTGTCATCAGCAGTGAACGTAGCGCCAGATCGGCCGAGAACGAGCCCCAGCCCAGCATCGCAACACTGAATTCGCCGTTGCGGGCACGGGTGAAATAGACGTTGGCCGGCATCACCTCAACCTTGGTGATGATGCCGATGCGGGTCAGCATCTGTGCCACCGCCTGTGCCACCTGGTCGTCGTTGACATAGCGGTTGTTCGGCGCATGCAGGGTGAGGTTGAAGCCCTCGGGATAGCCGGCTTCGGCCAGCAGCTTGCGCGCGCCGTCGGCATCGAAGGTTTCAGGTGACAGGTCTTTGGCTGGCGGATGGCCAAAGATCTGCGGTGACACCAGCGCGGCGGCGGGTACCGCAGCACCTTCCATCACACGCGCGGCAATGGCAGCGCGATTGATGGCCTTGCTGATGGCGCTGCGCACCCGCACATCGCGCAGCGGGTTGGCGATGGCGCCACCCTTGCGATCGGTGATGTGCGGACTGCGCTCGCGGCTGTGGTCGAGCTGCAGGAAGATGGTTCGCCAGGAGGTCTTGCGGGATAGAGTTAAGTTATTGTTTTTATTGAACTTTTCCAGGTCTGCCGGCGGCACCTGCTCGATGATGTCGACATCCCCGGCCAGCAGTGCGGCGCTGCGTGCAGGATCGTTGCTGAGGACGCGAAACACCAGCTTGTTCCAGCTGCTAGGGCGGGCGGCATCCCGGGCAGCATCGCGGGCAGCATCGCGGTGACCGTCAAAGCGGCTCAGCTCGACCCGGTCGCCGCGGGCATAGCGCTCGAAGCGCCAGGGGCCGCTGCCGATCATGGCGCGTCCGGCATTGAAGTCCTCGCTGCTGGCATTCATCAGCCGCGCCGGGATGATGAAAATCGAATTCAGGTCATGCGGCAGGGTGGCGTAGGGCGCAGCGGTACGCAGTCGTACCGTGAGTGCGTCGGGCGCTTCGGCGGCAATGATGGTGCGGGTGAAGCCGGCGAACTGACCGTTGGCGAGCTTGCGTGCACGCTCGATCGAGGCCAGTACATCCTTGGCCACCAGCGTTGTGCCGTCATGGAATTTCACATTCGCGCGCAGCTTGAATTCCCAGGTGCGGGGATCGACCGCGCGCCAGCTGCTGGCCAGGCCGGGGACCAGCCGGGCGTTGTCATCGACATGGGTCAGCGCCTCGAACACATGCCAGCCGATCTGGTTGTTGGGCGAAATATTCGACAGATGCGGATCGACCGAGGTGATGTCGGCGGCCATGCCGATGCGCAGGGTGCTGCGGGCGTCGTCCCGTCCTTCTCGTGCGTCCCTTGCGTCCTGGGCCAGCACCGGCAGGCTGAACGCATGCAGGCAGGCGAACAGGCAGCAGAACAGACAGGAGAACAGGCAGGCAGAAAGGCAATGGAAACGCGGCAACAGCAAAGCGCCGGACTTCAGCCAAGGTTGATTCAAATCACGATGGGTTTTCATGCTGCGATTGTAGCCCCGGTCCTGCTTAGGTCCTGCTTAGGTCCTGCCCGGTTCTGACTCAGTCGGCTTGCTGTTGCAGCATCTGCCGGTAGAGATCTTCCAGCGCGCGCGTGAACTCGGGATAGTCGGTCAGTGGCGACTCCAGTAGCCGTTCACGCAGGCTTTGGCGTAATTGTTGCAAGTGCTGCAATGCTTGCGGCTGCGTTGCCCAATGCACGCAGCGGGCAACATAGTCAGCCGGACTGTTGGCGACAAATTCCAGCATGTCGTTGCCAAGGCAGCGCAGCAGCGCCAGGGTCTGGCGGCTGACCATGCTTGCGCCCGGCAGGGTCACGATGGGCACGCCCATCCACAGGGCTTCGAAGCTGGTCATGCCACCGGTGAAGGGAAAAGGGTCGAGGGCGAGATCGATCTGGTGGTAGCTGTGCATGGCTTCCTCGCCGCCGACATTGGGCAGCAGCATCAGACGCTGGCCATCGATGCCGCGTTCCTGGAATGCGCGCTGTATGCGTTCACGGCCCGAGGCTTGTCCCAGGGCAAGGGTGCGCAGCAGCAGTCGCGAACCAGCGACCTGATGCAGCACCTCGGCCCAGACATCCAGTACCGCCGGGGTGACTTTCGACAGGTTGTTGAGACTGCCGAAGGTAAATGCTTGTGATTGTCCTGCTGCCTGGCTGGGCAGCGCGTTGACCGCAGGCATGTAGTCAGGGGCGACAAAAACAAAACGTGAATGCGGCATGCGCAATACTTGCTCGGTGTAGAGCGGGTCAGATCCTGGCGGACTGGTGACCGGGTCGGAAATGAGGTAGTCCATGGCCGGCAGACCGGTGGTGCTGAAATAGCCCAGCCAGCTGGCCTGAACCGCCGCGATGCGCGGCTGCATGGCGTGAATGCGGCCATTGCTGGTGTGACCACTGAGGTCGATCAGGATGTCCAGCTCGTCCTGCAGCACCCGTTCAGCAAACGCCGCATCGTCCAGTGGTTCCGCCTCAATCCAGTGTTCGGCATGCGAGCGCAGCAAGGCAGTCATGCTGTCGGGGTAACTGGAGCTGTTGTAGCAGAACACCTCGAATTGCGAGCGATCATGGCAGCCCAGTACCAGGTTGAAGATGTAGGCCACCGGATGACGGTGAAAGTCGGCCGAGCTATAGCCGATGCGTATCCGTCGGCCGGTGCTCTTGCCCGCGCCCGGACGCAGGCGATTGCGATGATCGGGTAACAGTTGCTGACCCCAGTGGGCATGCCGGCGGGTGAGCTCGTGCGGATCGGACAGTGGCAGGTAATTCAGATTCGCCAGACGGCTGGACCAGAAATATGGCCAATCGGGAAATACCTTCAGCAGTTCGTCGTATTCGTGATTGGCCTGCGCGATGTCCCCCAGCAGCAGATAGCAATTGGCCAGATGTGCCCGGGTGTTGAGGGGGACCGGGTCTTCCATCAGCAGCGCCTTGAAGGTGCTCACTGCCTGGTCGAGGTGGCGGCGTGCTGCATAGGCTTCACCGAGCGCGAATCGTGCGGCAATCGGGTCTTCTGCTGCCTGCCAGTGTTGTTCGAACAGTTGTATCGCTTCATCCAGGGTGACGGCGGCCTTGCTTTTGGTGCCCGACTGCAGCAGCGCAAAGGCCAGCTGAATCACGCATCCGACATGTTCGGCTTGCAGTTGCAGTGCCTGTCGCAGCAGCGGGATGGCGGCCTCCGGGCCATGGTTGATACGCACCGCCATTGCAAGGTTGTAACGGGCACCAAAGTGCGCTTGGTCAGCTTGCGCGGCGGCGCGAAAGGCCCGCTCGGCGGCGATGTGGTCGTTGGACCGCACCAGGGCGTTGCCCAGGTTGAACTGATAGAGCGCCCGCTGCGGTCTGAGTGAACAGGCCTGGCGCAACAGTGCAAGCGCCTGGTTCAGTTCGCCTTGCTGCAGCCGGATCAACCCCGACAGATGCAGTGCTTCATGATGACGCGGTCGCTGCGTCAGCCATTGCTGGCACAGCCGCAACGCAGCGTCGGACTCTCCGGCTTCAAAGTGTTGCAGCGCCACTTCGATCTGTTGCGCCAGTTGTTGATCGAGCGCCCGACGGGCCGCAGGAAACAGGCGCGTTAACAGATCGAGTAGTGCCATGGGTGGTGTTTCAGCGCAACGCTTTAGCCGCGTGAATGTGCCGCGATCAGCGGTAACAGTTGTCCGAACACTTTGGGCGTGCCACCGACGATACGACCGCTGTCGAGAAAGCCTGACTCGCCCTTGAAGTCGCTCACCAGGCCACCGGCTTCGAGAATCAGCAGGCTGCCGGCGGCCATGTCCCAGGGCGCGAGGCCGATTTCCCAGAAGCCATCCAGACGCCCGGCGGCGACCCAGGCCAGATCGAGGGCGGCAGCGCCGGGGCGCCGGATGCCGGCCGATTGCGTGATGACATCGCGGAACATGGACAGGTATTCATCCAGTCCGGCCATGTCGCGGTAGGGAAAGCCGGTGCCGATCAGCGACTCTGAAAGTTTTGCGCACTTTGAAACACGGATGCGATGGTCGTTGAGAAAGGCACCGCTGCCGCGCGAGGCGGTGAACAGCTCGTTGCGCGCCGGATCGTAGATGACCGCATGCGTCATCACGCTTTTGTGCTGATAGCCGATGGACACGGCGTATTGCGGGAATCCGTGGATGAAGTTGGTGGTGCCATCCAGCGGATCAATGATCCACTGATGCTCCGGATGATCGCCCGCGCTTTGCTTGCTGCCAGCGGAGTGTCCGGATTCTTCGGCCAGGATGGCATGGTCAGGGTAGGCGCGACGCAGTTCATCGATGATGGACTGTTCGGCCGCCTGATCGACTTCGGTGACGAAATCATTTTTGCGCTTGCGTGTGACGGTGAAGGAGCCCGGGTCGCGGGCGGCGCGGTTGATGATGGCGCCGGCACGACGAGCTGCCTTGACCGCGATGTTGATCATCGGGTGCATACTTGGAATCCTGTTGATAAAGAGCGATGTAAAACGATGAGTCAGAAACGGTGACCGACTCGGTGAATCGAACCGACGATTTTACAGCCTTGGCGCTGTCGCAGGTGCGAATCGTGCTGGTGCATCCCCGTCATCCGGGAAATATTGGTGCTGCGGCGCGCGCGCTCAAGAACATGGGGCTGTCGCGCTTGATCATCGTCGGTGACACGCCGACCGATCACCCCGAGGCGCGTGCCATGTCTTCCGGCGCACTCGATCTGTTGCGCCGCGCAGAGCGCGTGACCAGCCTGCATGCGGCCATTGGCGATACGCAGTTGCAATTCGCACTCACTGCGCGCGAACGCGAGATCGCCCAGCAGCCGATGTTGCCGCGCCAGGCTGCGAGCGAGGCCGTGGCGGCCGTGGCGTCGGCGCTTGCGCCGGTGGCGCTGGTGTTCGGCAATGAAACCTTCGGGCTGTCGAACGAGGACATCCTGGCCTGCAATCGTCTGGTGCATATCCCGGCGAATCCTGGCTACAGTTCGCTCAATCTGGCAGCCGCAGTGCAGGTGATGACCTATGAGTTGCGTATGGCGGCCCTTGCGCATGGCGCATCGGGTACCAAAGCGGAGGCGACCGCATCGCAAGCGCTTGCAATGCACTCCGCACCACAGCAGGATGTCGAGCGTTTCTTTGTGGCGCTGGAACAGAGCCTGGTGCATAGCGGTTTCCTGCAGCCGGACAATCCACGTCGGCTGATGGAAAAGCTGCGCCGGCTGTTTCATCGCGCGGCGTTGCAGGCCGAGGAAGTGCACATCCTGCGCGGCATGCTGGCGCGCTGGGATGAGAAAGCAGGGCAGGCAACACAGCGGCAGAGCCGCACCGACGGGAAACCCGAATAGTCGGCGCGATTATCTGACTTGACTGACAAATACGTTCGAAATGCCAAGCCTTCAGGGCGGTAAAAATGTCCGGGTGTCCGAACCAAACGGATGAAACTGGAATCGCATTGTGTTGGTGAATACGCGTGAGCTGATGCTCTTGACCGAGTGTATCCCATTTTATACAATCCGGACGCATGAAGGCCATCCATACCACCGAAGTGTTTGATGATTGGTTTTCAGGGTTGCGCGACAGACAGGCCGCTAGACGTATTCAGGTGCGTATTGATCGGGCAGAAGATGGCAACTTCGGCGATTGCGAACCAGTTGGTGAAGGAGTTTCCGAGATGCGGATTCACTACGGACCGGGCTATCGCGTGTATTTCGCGCAGCGTGGCACGGAAGTTCTGGTCCTGCTGGCGGGCGGTGACAAATCGACGCAATCGAAAGATATCAAGACCGCGCTTGAATTGGCGCGGGAGCTATAGGAGGCTTACATGGCAACGCTCAAGCTGCGCAAATGGGATAGCGCTGAACACCTCAAGACCGAGGAAGACATGGTGCGATACCTTGAAGCCTGCATGGAAGAAGCCGGTGACGATGCCGCTTTCATTGCCAAGGCGCTCGGCCACATTGCCCGTGCCAAGGGGATGACTCAACTCGCCAAGGAAACCGGCCTGGGCCGCGAAAGTCTGTACAAGGCACTCTCCGGCGAAGGCAATCCGAGTTTTGCTACGATCCTCAAGGTAATGCGTGCGCTGGGACTGAAGCTTCACCCGGAAATTGCCCACGCCTGGGAAAATTCCACACCGGCCCCGACGTGATTGTTGGCGGCAGCAGTTGTTAAAATTTTTCTAATAACTGCTATTTCTCATCCCCCCAAAACCGCTCATTCGTTTCCAACATCAGGCATGTTGTCCCACTCGGCGTCGGCGGGAATCCCGCCGTCCTCCAACATTTCGTTGGTGAGCTCGGCTGCAGTGTATCTGGGCTTTCTTGTTTGGTGTTGCAGCCACTGCCATACCGCCCGACACGCCAGCGTATCGCCGAGCGCCCGATGCGCCGTTTGCGATCCCCAGTCGAAGCCGTTCGCATTTGCAGCATCGATAAGCTTATGCCAGCGATATTTT
>CAIPUP010000134.1 GCA_903868285.1 uncultured beta proteobacterium | reverse complement strand
GCGCTCCCAATCCTCGCCCTGACCCAACCCGTCAAGCTCGGCATTGAGGGAATCCTTGCGACGCCACCAGAAAAATTTCACGCCCATGCTCCTTGTTGTTCCCTTGTTGACCAGCGGATCAGCATATCAGTAGCGGCGTGATATCAGGCGGCGTGACCTCAGGCGGCATGACCTCAGGCAGCATGTTCTCTTAGCCAGAGTTCCAGCTGCGCTGTGTCCTCAAGACAAGCTAAAGGGTTTAGCGCAGCAAGCTGGTCGCGAGCATGGGCTCCGTGACACACCGCCAATCCGTCAACACCAGCGTGCCGCGCCATTTGCAGATCATGCGTCGTGTCACCGATCATCAGCGTGTGTTCGGGCGAGGTTGCCAGTTCCTGCATCAATTCCTCCAGCATGTCGGGCGCCGGCTTCGAAGCACACTGGTCGGCGCAACGCGTGGCAGCAAAAAAATCAGCGACTGCCGTAGCCTGCAGCGCCCGTCGCAATCCAGCACTGCTTTTGCCGGTTGCAATGGCCAGCATATGGCCGCGTTCGGCCAGCTGCGCCAGCAGCGCAACGCTGCCCGGAAATAATGCTACTTGCGGATCACGTGGCAGCCAATGCGCTCGGTAGCGCTGGATCATCTGCGCATAGTCACCGCTTGAAAGGCCCGGCACCAGATAGGCCATGGCCTCGTGCAGTCCAAGACCGATCACATGCCGTGCAGCGTCCAATGTTGGTGCAGGGCAGCCCATGTCGACACAGGCGGCCTGGATACTGAGTGCTATCGCCTGGGTCGAATCGGCCAGCGTGCCGTCCCAGTCAAAAACGATCAACGGATAGCGCGGCGTTGCGCCCATGCCACTAGCCCTCATGCCGCCAGCTTTGGCAGGCTATTGAAAAAACTGCGCAATACCTCCGGCAAGGGCGCCTGGAACTGCACCGTGTCGCCAGTGAGCGGATGCGGAAACGACAATTCGGCGGCATGCAGAAACATGCGCTTGAGCCCCTGCCGCGCCAATTCGCGGTTAAGCGCGAAATCGCCGTACTTGTCGTCACCCGCGATGGGCATGCCCAGATGCGCCAGATGCACCCGTATCTGATGCGTACGGCCCGTCAGCAAGCGCGCAGACATCAGACTCCAGCCAGCGCGCGCCTCAACCAAACTGAACACCGTCCTGGCCTCCTGCCCTTGCGGGTCAACCGACACCCGACGCTCGCCATTGGCGCTGACGTACTTTCGCAAGGCATGGCCGACGGTACGCTCACCGCCCTTCCAGCGGCCATGCGCCAGTGCCAGGTATCGCTTGTCGAACTGTCCATCGCGCAGGGCCTGATGCAATCGCCGCAATGCAGTACGACTTTTGGCAATCAACAACAGACCGGAGGTTTCCCGGTCCAATCGATGCACCAGCTCCAGCGATTGTTCCGCTGGACGCTGCAGGCGTAGGGCCTCGATCACGCCCAGGCTCACGCCCGAGCCGCCGTGTACCGCTACGCCCGAGGGCTTGTCGACCACAATCAGGGCACTGTCTTCATGCAGAACCGGGATATCGATCCGTGCCGCCTGAGCCACGCTGGGGGTGCTGGAACGTTCGGCGATCCGAATCGGTGGAATGCGCAGCTGATCACCCGCGGCCAGCCGGTAGGTGGCATCGACCCGGCGGCTGTTCACCCGCACCTCTCCGGTACGCAGGATGCGGTAAATATGGCTGCGGGGCACCCCCTTGCAGATCCGGATCAGATAGTTATCGATACGCTGATCGGCCTGATCTGCTTCAACCATTACCGCAGAGACATTGCTTAAATCCTTCATTCTGCTTATGATATCTGCACTCCGCTTCTGCTGCGGGACAACCGGCAACGCCCATCCCGGGCACGGCCGGCAACCCTGTCCCCGGTGACGCGCCGCCGTGGAAACGAAGTTTCTGCCGGGCGGTTACCCGAGGCGGACACACAGGGTGGCAACATCGATCTACGGACCGGTCGCCATCACGACACAAACAAGAAAATTAAGCGCGTAGCACTCGAGGCAGAATTCATCAGAGTGCGGATAGCAAATCCACACTCGTAAAGACAAGCCGATCACCGCGACCCCATGCTCAAAAACATGAATAAGCGATAGCCCAATAGCCTTTCAGGGCACTTGGTTTGTCCTGCCCGCACGCGCGGGAGACAAGCAATGAAACGCATGTTATTTAATGCAACCCAGGCCGAGGAACTCCGGGTTGCGATCGTCGATGGCCAGAAACTGGTTGATCTCGACATCGAATCGGCTGGCAAGGAACAGAAGAAAAGCAATATCTACAAGGGTGTCATCACCCGCATCGAACCCAGCCTCGAAGCCTGCTTCGTGGAATATGGTGCTGATCGCCACGGGTTCCTGCCTTTCAAGGAAGTGGCGCGGGCTTATTTCCGCTCCGGCGTCGATGTCGGCAAGGCCCGTATCCAGGATGCGCTGGACGAAGGCCAGGAAGTCATCGTCCAGGTAGAGAAAGACGAGCGCGGCACCAAGGGCGCGGCGCTCACCACCTTCATCAGCCTGGCCGGACGCTACATCGTCCTGATGCCTAACAACCCGCGCGGTGGCGGTGTGTCGCGCCGTATTGAAGGCGAGGACCGCAACGAACTGCGCGACACCATGGACAAGCTCCAGGTACCGCAGGGCATGAGCATCATCGGCCGCACCGCTGGTATTGGCCGCAATCAGGAAGAATTGCAGTGGGACCTGAACTACCTGCTGCAGCTGTGGCATGCCATCGAGGAAGCCTCCAACTCGCAAAAAGGCGCTTTCCTGATTTATCAGGAAGGCAGCCTGGTGATTCGCGCCATCCGTGATTACTACCATCCGGATATCGGCGAAATCCTGATCGACACCGATTCCATTTACGAACAGGCACGCCAATTCATGGCGCATGTCATGCCCGACTACGTCGAGCGTGTGAAGCGCTACAGCGATGATGTACCGCTCTTCTCGCGTTTCCAGATCGAGCATCAGATTGAAACCGCGTTCTCACGCCAGGTGCCGCTGCCCTCGGGTGGCGCCATCGTCATCGACCATACCGAAGCGCTGGTATCGGTAGATGTGAACTCGGCCCGCGCCACGCGTGGTCACGACATCGAGGAAACCGCCTACCGCACCAACTGCGAAGCGGCCGAAGAAACCGCCCGTCAGTTGCGTCTGCGCGATCTGGGTGGACTGATCGTGATCGACTTCATCGACATGGAAAACGCCCGCAATCAGCGCGAGGTGGAAAACCGCCTGCGTGATGCGCTGCACGTGGACCGCGCCCGGGTTCAGATGGGCAAGATCTCGCGCTTTGGCCTGATGGAGCTGTCGCGTCAGCGGCTGCGCCCTAGCCTCGGCGAAACTGCCCATCAGCCGTGCCCGCGCTGCGGTGGTACGGGCTTCATCCGTTCGACCGAATCGACCGCGCTGCATGTGTTGCGCATCATTCAGGAAGAGTCGATGAAAGAGAACAGCGCCTCGATTCATGCCCAGGTACCGGTCGATGTCGCAACCTTCCTATTGAACGAGAAGCGTGCCGACATCCTGTCGATCGAGACGCGCCTCAAAGTCAATGTGGTGCTGATACCCAACCTGCATCTGGAGACGCCGAATTACAAAGTGCAGCGTCTGCGCCATGACGACCTGAACCAGGAAGGCATCCTGCCGCCAAGCTATGACATGGTGGAAATGCCAGCGGCGGAAGAAGAGAAAGAGAAAGTCGATGCCGAAGCCAAGGCGCAGCGGCCGCAGGCAGCAGTGCAGAACTTCACCCCCAATCAGCCGGCACCGGTGGCATCGTCAGCCAATGGCACTCCTGGCGCAGCACCGCGTTCGAACCGTGTGTCCGAGGTGGTAGCGAGCCAACCAGGCATCATCAGTCGCATCGTCGGCTGGTTCAAACGCGATGCCGACAGCAATAGCAACGCCGCTGAACGCCGGGCTGAACCGGGTGGCGACGCAGCCCGTAATGAAGCCCGTGGTGGCCGCGATGGACAACGCGATCGCAATCGTGGCGGACGCGGTGGACGTGGTCGCGGTGACCGACAAGGCAATCGTGGCGAACGCACCGAGCGCAATGAGCGCGGCGAACGGAACGCAGAAGGTGCAGCGCGCCCGGCGCAAGACGCCGCTGTTGCGCGTGAAGCCCGTGAGCCACGCGAACCGCGTGAACCGCGTGAACCGAGACAGGATCGTGGCCCCCGTGGCGAAGGTCAGCGCGAAGGTCAGCGCGAAAGTGGTCCGCGTGAGGGTCAGCGCGATGGCCGACGTGATGGTCGACGCAATGGTCGTGGCGAAGGCAGGAATGACGCTGCACGCAATCCGCAAGAAGCACGTGCCGATCAAACGAATGCGGCGGCAACACAGGCTGAGGGCAGCAACGAAACGCAGGCGCAGGACCGTCCTCGCCGGGAACGCGGCGAACGCGGCGGTGAACGACGTGAGCGTGGTGAGCGCCGGGAACGTGGTGAACGTGGCGGCGAACGCCGCGAACGTGGCGAGGACTCTGCTGCCTTCGCTCCGGCAGCCATTGGCTCGGTACAGATGCGCAGCAACGACGACTCAGCTTTCGACCGTATCGCGCAAGCTGAAAACAGCCATCAGCAAGCGGATTACGTCGCGCAACCACAAGCCGGCGCTCCTGGCGACTCGAGCATGACGCCAGCTGCGGCTTCAGTCATGTCGACTGACGCGACAGCTACCGCAGCAACAACGGTCGCAGTGGCGCCAGCCGTAGCCGCAGAGGTGATTGCAGCACCGGCGGTAGCGCCGATTGCAGCACCGGCAGCCTCAGTGCCAACGCTAACTCCAACGCCCGCGCCAGCCCCTGCTGCAGCACCAGTGGATCTGGAGCGCGCACTGGAACAAAGTGGCCTGGTGCTGGTGCAGACCAAGGCTAACGCGCCGCAGCCGGCTGAATCGGAACCGGCGTTTGTGCCGGCACGTCGTGAGCGTCGTGCGCCGCCGGCAGACCTCAATACGCCGATGCAGCAGGTCGAGACACAGAAGTAAAAAAACCTTTAAAATCAAATAGTTATAACGAAAATGGCCCGCACTGCGGGCCATTTTTTTGACTATCCAACGAAGCGCAATTACGCCGCGCGATCGGGCGCCAAGCGATGATCGGGCTGGGCGCCAAAAAAGCTCTTTTTCAATTCCGCCAGCTGATCACGCGCCTGGGCTGCTTTCTCAAACTCCAGATTACGAGCGTGTTCCAGCATCTGTTTTTCCAGCGCCTTGATCTCGCGCGCCAGTTGCTTCTCGGACATGGTTTCGTAGCGAGCCTGATCCTGTGCTGCCTTCAGTTCCTGCGCCATCTGCTGCGGATCGTAGACACCATCGATCAGATCCTTGATGCGCTTGACCACGCCCACTGGTGTCACCCCATTACTGAGGTTGGAGGCGATCTGCTTGGTACGCCGGCGCTCGGTTTCACCAATGGCCTTTTTCATGGACTCGGTCATGACATCGGCATAAAGGATTGCCCGCCCATGCAGGTTGCGCGCAGCACGACCGATGGTTTGTATCAGCGACCGCGCCGAGCGCAGGAAGCCTTCCTTGTCGGCATCGAGAATGGCCACCAGCGATACCTCCGGCAGATCCAAGCCCTCACGCAACAGATTGATACCTACCAGCACATCGAACTCGCCCAGACGCAGATCGCGCAGAATCTCCACCCGCTCCACCGTTTCAATTTCCGAATGCAGGTAGCGCACCTTCACACCGTGCTCAGCCAGATAGTCGGTGAGCTGCTCCGACATGCGCTTGGTGAGCGTGGTCACCAGTACGCGTTCGTTACGCGCCACCCGCAGATGAATCTCCGATAGCAGGTCATCCACCTGGGTTGCCGCCGGCCGAACCTCCAGCTCGGGGTCGACCAGCCCGGTCGGTCGCACCACCTGCTCCACCACCTGCCCCGACTTGCCATTCTCATAGTCCGCTGGCGTGGCTGACACGAACACCGTCTGGCGCATCACGCGCTCGAATTCCTCGAACTTGAGCGGCCGGTTATCCATGGCCGAGGGCAGACGAAAACCGTAATTGACCAGATTTTCCTTGCGCGCACGGTCACCGCGATACATGCCATTGAGTTGCCCCATCATGACGTGACTCTCGTCGATGATCATCAGCGCATCCGCCGGCAGATAGTCAATCAGCGTTGGCGGCGCCTCACCCGGCTTGCGGCCGGACAGATGGCGTGAATAGTTCTCGATGCCTTTGCAAAACCCCATCTCTGCCAGCATTTCCAGATCGAAGCGGGTGCGTTGCTCGATGCGCTGCGCTTCCACCAGCTTGCCGGTCTCCTGAAAAAACTTGATGCGCTCAGCCAGTTCGATTTTGATGCCATCGATCGCGCGCAGGGTCGTCTCGCGTGGCGTGACATAGTGACTGGAGGGATAGACCGTAAATCGCGACACCTTCTGATGCGTGCGTCCGGTCAACGGATCAAACAACGCCAGACTTTCAACTTCGTCATCGAACAACGTCAGCCGTAATGCCGTCTCGGAGTTCTCGGCCGG
>CAIPUP010000133.1 GCA_903868285.1 uncultured beta proteobacterium | reverse complement strand
CGATAACGGCATTGCCAGCATCGAGGGCGTGGCCGCGGCCAATGCCATCGGCCTGCCGGTGCTGGTGACCGATCACCATCTGCCGGGCGATGCCCTGCCTGAGGCCGCCGCCATCGTTAACCCCAATCAGCCGGGCTGCATTTTCCCGAGCAAGGCCCTGGCCGGCTGCGGGGTGATGTTCTACGTCATGCTGGCGCTGCGGGCAGAGTGCCGCCAGCGCGGCTGGCTGACAGCCGACGGCGGCCCCAATCTGGGCGAGCTGCTCGACCTGGTGGCGGTGGGTACGGTGGCCGATGTGGTGGCACTCGATCGCAATAACCGCATCCTGGTGGCGCAAGGGCTGCAGCGCATTCGCAAGGGCCGGCTGTGCGAAGGCCTGCGTGCGCTGTTCGCGGTGGCCGGACGTGCCACGGCACGCTGCGCCAGTTTCGATCTGGGCTTTGTGGTCGGGCCGCGACTGAATGCGGCCGGCCGACTGGACGATATGTCGGTCGGCATCGAATGCCTGCTCACCGACGACGCCGGCCGCGCCGCCGAGCTGGCACGCCGGCTGGATGACCTGAACCGCGAGCGACGCGACATCGAAGCCGGCATGCGCGATCAGGCTGAAGCGGTGGTGGCGGGTATCGAACTGTCCGAAGCCGCCGCCATCACGCTGTATGACGACAGCTGGCATCAGGGCGTGGTCGGCATCGTCGCCGGACGTATCAAGGACCGCATGCACCGTCCGACCATTGCCTTTGCGCCGGGTGATGCGGGCGAAGTCAAGGGCTCGGGACGCTCCATTCCCGGCTTGCATCTGCGCGATGCCATCGACCTTGTATCCAAGCGAGAACCGGGGCTGATCCTGCGCTTTGGTGGTCATTCGATGGCCGCCGGCCTGACGCTGCGCGAAGCCGATGTGGCGCGCTTTCGCAGCGTGTTCGAAGGCGTGGTGCGCGAACTGCTCGAACCGGGCGCACTGGCGCGACGCATCGACACCGACGGCCCGCTGTCGCCCTCCTACCTCAACCTGGATACCGCCAGCCTGCTCGAGCAACAAGTCTGGGGCCAGGCGTTTCCGCAGCCGCTGTTTCTTGATCAGCTGACGGTGCAATCGCAGCGCATCGTGGGCGGGCGGCATGCCAAGCTGAAGGTGCAGTTGCAAGGACGCAATATCGAAGCGATGCAGTTCAACGCACTGCAACCACTGCCCGAGCGCATCCGCGCTGCCTACCGCCTGTCGGTGAACGAATTCAATGGTGTGCGCAGCGTGCAGTTGCTGCTGGAGCACTGGGAACCTGCTGCTGGTCATCGGTAGTTGCTAGTCGGCAGTCAATGGCCACGCTCTGCCCCGTATAATCGCGGGCTGTTCGTCGCCTCTCTTTGAAAGACCCACACCGTGGATGCAGAACGCCTAAATGCCATCTCGAATTCTCTCGCTGACCTGCATGCCAGGAGCGGGGAATTAAGGAGGTTTCTTTGACTTCGATGTCAAACAGCAACGATTGATCGAGATCGCTGCCAAGCTGGAAGACCCGAAAGTCTGGGACGACCCGAAGGCTGCGCAGGAACTGGGGCGCGAGAAAAAGCAGCTCGAAGCGGTGGTGGAACAGGTTAACGATGTCACCGGCCGATTGCGTGACGCGGAAGAACTGTTCGGTCTGGCACGCGAGGAAAATGATGATGACACCCTGCAATCGGTCGAGGCCGATGTGCACGGTGTGGACAAGAGCGTGGCCGAGATGGAATTCCGGCGCATGTTCTCCAACCCGCTCGACCCGAACAACTGCTTTCTCGATATCCAGGCGGGTTCCGGTGGCACTGAAGCCCAGGACTGGGGCCAGATGCTCGAGCGCATGTATCTGCGCTACACCGAACGCAAGGGCTTCAAGGTGGAAGTGCTGGAGGAGTCCGCTGGTGAAGTGGCTGGCATCAAGAGCGCCACACTGAAGATCAGCGGTGCCTATGCCTATGGCCATCTGCGTACCGAAATCGGTGTGCACCGGCTGGTGCGCAAGTCGCCCTTCGATTCGGCGGCGCGCCGTCACACCTCGTTTGCCAGCGTGTTCGTCTATCCGGAAGTGGACGACAACATCGAAGTGGATGTGAACCCGGCTGATCTGCGCATCGATGTCTATCGTGCCTCGGGCGCCGGCGGCCAGCACGTCAACAAAACCGAATCGGCGGTGCGCATCACCCACCTGCCGACCAATATCGTGGTGCAGTGTCAGACCGACCGCTCACAGCACCGCAACCGCGCCGAGTGCATGTCGATGCTCAAGGCGCGACTGTACGAACAGGAACTGCGCAAGCGTCAGGCCGAGCAGCAGAAAATGGAAGACGCCAAAACCGACATCGGCTGGGGTCACCAGATCCGCTCCTATGTGCTGGATCAGTCACGCATCAAGGATCTACGTACCAACGTCGAAATCGGCAACACCCAGGGCGTGCTCGACGGCGACCTGGACGACTTCATCAGCGCCAGCCTGAAACAGGGCATCTGACATGACCATTCATCACTTGCACGACAACGCCGCAGCCAAAGCCGATGCGGCGACGGAATCCTCACAGCCGGACGCAGCGCCGCACGACAACCAGATCGTGGCTGAACGTCGCGCCAAGCTGGCAGCACTGCGTGCCGCCACCAACGACCATGCCTTCCCCAACGACTTCCAGCGCCTGCACATGGCCGATGCCCTGCATGCCGCGCATGGCGATCAAACCAAGGAAGCGCTGGAAGCCATCGCCGGCAGTGGTGATGCGGCGCAAGTCGCCAGCATCACGGTGGCGGTGGCCGGTCGCATGATGCTCAAGCGCGTCATGGGCAAGGCCAGCTTCGCCACATTGCAAGACATGAGCGGACGGATACAGGTGTATCTGTCCAACGACAGCGTCGGCACGGCGCAGCACGACGCCTTCAAACACTGGGATCTGGGCGACATTCTCGGGGTGCGTGGCACGCTGATGAAAACCCGTACCGGCGAGCTGACCATCCAGGCCAGCGAAATCCGCCTGCTGTCCAAGGCGCTGCGGCCATTGCCGGAAAAATTCCACGGTCTGACCGACCAAGAACAGAAATACCGCCAGCGCTATGTCGATCTGATCACCAGCGAGGACACCCGTCGCACCTTCGTGCTGCGCTCCAAGGTCATTCAGTCGGTGCGCAGTTTCATGACCGGCCATGGTTTCCTGGAAGTGGAGACACCGATGATGCATCCCATCCCCGGTGGTGCCAGCGCCAAGCCGTTCAAGACCCATCACAACGCGCTCGACATGGAGTTCTATCTGCGCATTGCGCCCGAGCTCTACCTCAAGCGCCTGGTGGTAGGCGGCTTCGAAAAAGTGTTTGAAATCAATCGCAACTTCCGCAATGAAGGCATGTCGACCCGGCACAACCCGGAGTTCACCATGATCGAGTTCTATGAGGCCTATCGCGACTACCGCTACCTCATGGACTTCACCGAGCAGATGCTGCGCAGCGTGTCGCGCGAAGTGCTCGGCAGCGAGCAGGTGCAGTACGGCGAGCATGTGGTCGACCTGGGCAAGCCCTTCGCGCGACTGACCCCGGCGCAAGCCATCCGCGCCCATCATCCCGAGATCAGCGAGGCCGATCTGGCCAACCGCGACTGGGTGCTGGCGCGGCTGAAGAAACTCGGTGCCGAACCCAATGCGCAATCGGGGCTGGGCAGCCTGCAATTGATGCTGTTCGAGGAAACCACCGAAGCACTGCTGATCCAGCCGACCTTCATCGTCGACTACCCGGCCGAGGTCTCGCCACTGGCACGCCGCAATGACGACAACCCCGAGATCACCGACCGTTTCGAGCTGTTCATCACCGGACGCGAAATGGCCAATGGCTTCTCGGAGTTGAACGATGCCGAAGATCAGGCGGCACGCTTCGAGCAACAGGCCAGCGCCAAGGCCGCCGGTGACGAGGAAGCGATGTTCTATGACGCCGACTACATCCGCGCGCTGGAATACGGCCTGCCGCCCACCGCCGGCGAAGGTATCGGCATCGACCGGCTGGTGATGCTGTTTGCCAATGCGCCGAGCATCCGCGACGTGCTGCTGTTTCCGCACATGCGGCCGGAATGAATCAGCCTACCCATCACCGCACTGCTCCCGATCGTCCGCTGCGGGGCATTGCGCTGATGGTGGTGGCAGTCACGGTGTTCGGGGTCATGGACACCAGCGCGAAGTTTCTGGCACAGATCTATCCGCCACAACTGGTGATCTGGGCACGCTATGCGCTGCAGATGGTGCTGATGATCCTGATCTTCGGGCCGCGCATGCGGCTGTCGCTGATCCGCAGCGGCACGCCACGGCTGCAAATCCTGCGCGGTCTGTTTCTTACCATTGCCAGCGCATGCTACTTCATCGCGCTGTCCTTCATGCCGATCGCCGAGGCGGCCGCAGTGACCTACTCGGCACCGCTGTTCCTGGTGCTGATTGCCATCCCCATGCTGGGCGAACGTGCCGATCGTGCCAGTTGGATCGCTGTGATTGCCGGGTTTGTCGGCATCCTGTTCATCATTCAACCAGGTGCTGCCGCCTTCACACTGGCGGCGCTGCTACCCCTGGCAACCGGGCTGTGCAACGCCATCTATCACGGCCTGACGCGCAAGATCAGCGGCATCGACGCCACCATCGTGTCCTTATTCATCCCGACCGTGGTGGGCACGCTGCTGACCAGCACCGCCTTGCTGGTTGAACCGGCATGGCAGGCACCGCTTCTGGTGTGGTGGCACGGCGTGTTGTTTGTATCGATCGGCATCATGGCCAGCGTGGCGCATTTTCTGCTGATCAAATCCTTCGATGCCGCCCCCGCGCCGGTGGTGGCACCGTTTGTCTATACCCAGCTATTGACGGTGACCTTGCTGGGCTGGCTGGTGTTCGGGCAATTCCCCGATGGCTGGGCCCTGCTCGGCATGGCCATCGTGGTGGCCAGCGGGGTGTTTGTGGCGACGCATCAGCGGCGGCGGGGGAATTAACAGCCGCATTCTGCACACCGCTAGCGCGACCATCCCTGTGTCCAGCGCGTTGCATCCTGCAAATCGCGCCAGAGTATGCGCTGCGTTTTCTTGCTCAGTACCGCCTCGATTTCCACCCAAAGTATTGGCCCTTCGGGCAGTTCGGGCTCAAGCACCTGGGTCACGATGAAGTGACGCTGCCGCGCGATTGGCGTCACCGCGGTCCACTTGCTGTGCAACAGCTTCTTGGGGTGGATCGAGGTGGCCGGCTTTCCGCGCGGCCTTGCCTGCGTCGTCACTCCGCCTTCGCCCCCGAGCTCTTGACCACGCGCTCCCACTTCACCAGTTCGCTGCGCACCAGGTCCATGAGCTGTTCCGGCGTACCGGGCCGCGGCTCATCCACCCCCTGCACCCGTAGCTGGGCGCGGATCTCCGGCTCGGCCAGCAGCTTGTGCATCTCGGCATTGATGCGATCAACGATCGGGCGCGGCGTTGCACCCGGCGCGGCCAGGCCATACCAGGTGGTGGCGCTGTAGCCGCTGACTCCCGACTCATCCACGGTGGGAATCTCCGGCGCCAATGCGCTGCGACGCAGGCCGGTGACCGCCAGGCCCTTGACCTTGCCGCCACGCGCCAGCGGCAGCAGCGTACCGATGCCACTGATGACCAGCTGCACATCGCCCGCCATCACGGCAGTGAAGGCCGGTGATGCGCCCTTGAAGGGAACGCGTACGGTCTGTACGCCAGCCAGGTTGTTCAGCAGTTCGGTGGCCAGCAGCGTCGGGCTGGAGGTTGCGCCGTAAAAATACTTGCCGGGGTTGGCACGTGCCAGGGCAAGAAATTCACGCAAGGTGTTGGCGGGCACCCCGGGGTTGATCACCACCAGGTTGGGCGACTCGCCGATCATGACAATGGGGGCAAAGTCGCGCAGGGGGTCGAAAGGCACCTTGCCGTACAGCGGCGGATTGATCGATACCCCGGGCTGCAGCAGATACAGCGTGTAGCCATCCGGTGCGGCCTTGGCCACCACTTCCATGGCGATGCTGGCATCGGCACCAGGACGGTTCTCCACCACTACCGGCTGGCCGAGGTAATGCGGCAGCCGGCTGGCCACGATACGGGCGATGCTGTCCACCGGGCCGCCGGCGACAAAGCCCACCAGCAACCGCAACGGACGCTGCGGCCAGGACTGCGCCGAATTGGCTGCGGCGCTCTGCGCCAACGCCGGGCTGGCAGTCGCCCCAACCAGGGCCAAGCCAAGACACAAACTCAACAAGAATGATGATGACCGCAAGTTTGACAAGCACAACATGAGACTTCTCCAATAAAAACCCACATCAAGAATTCAGCAACACTCAACCACCGCCGATTTTCGCATCCCGCGCCACCCGCGACCAGCGTGCCAGATCACTGCGTATCACTTCGCCAAACGACTCTGGCGATCCGGTGGCTGGCACAAACTGAATGGCACGCAGCCGCTCGCTGATGTCCGGCGTGTTGACCAGGGCGCTAACCTCGGCATTGAGCTTGTGGATCAGCTCGCGCGGGGTGGCACCCGGTGCCAGCAGTCCGTACCAGGGAAAGGCCTCGAACGCCGGGAAGCCCTGCTCGGCCACCGTGGGCAGATCGGGAAAGCCCGTCAGACGCTGCAACGAAGCCACACCCAGCAGGCGCAACTTGCCGCTTTTCTCATACGGCACGGCATTGCCCAGCATGTTGAAAAACACCGGTACTGCGCCTGACACCACATCCACCAGCGCCGGCGCACAACCCTTGTAGGGCGCATGCGCCAGATCGAGCTTGGCGCTGAGGTTGAGCAGCTCG
>CAIPUP010000132.1 GCA_903868285.1 uncultured beta proteobacterium | reverse complement strand
GTGAAATAGCGCTTGGCGGGAATGGGAGGTAAGGAGGCGTTACTTGGCTTGCTTTCCATGTGCCTGCTCGACCAGAGACTTCAATTTCTGGCTGGCATGAAAGGTAACGACCCGGCGCGCGGTAATCGGTATTTCTTCCCCGGTCTTTGGGTTTCGCCCGGGCCGCTTTGGCTTCTTGCGCAGCTGGAAATTTCCGAACCCAGACAGCTTCACGCTGTCGCCGGCCTCCAGCGCTTCACGAATCTCTTCGAAAAAGGTCTCGACCATATCTTTGGCCTCACGCTTGTTGAGACCGACTTTTTCGAAAAGCATGTCGGCAAGTTCTGCTTTCGTGAGCGTCATTTTTTCTCCCTAGCTTCGGAGGCTGGCCCCGAACGATTCCGACAGTACCCGAAGCAAGGATGCCATTACTGCGTCGGCGTCCTGATCAGTCATAGTCCGTTGATTTTCTTGCATTATTACCCGAAAGGCAAGGCTTTTACAGCCATCGGGAACACCCTTGCCGCGATACAAATCGAATAGCGAAACCGACTTGAGGCAATCGATACCAATAGCCCGCATCGCATCCAGCATGGACTGCACAGCAAGTTGCTCGGGAACGACAACCGCGAAGTCGCGCATCACAGCGGGGAAACGGGAAACCTCCGCATGTTTTGCCAATGACAGGCGCAAAAGGGGTTTGGTATCCAGCTCGAACAACACCGGCGCCTGCGGCAATTCGTAGCCCGCCTGATGTCGGGGGTGCAGCTCACCAATCCAGCCAATATCGCAACCGTCGAGGATGACTCGTGCCGAGCGCCCGGGATGTAACGCCGGATGTGCATGCTCGGAAGTGAAGGCGTCAAACCGCAAGCCTCCCCCCCACTGCTTTGGGCAATTTGGCGCAAGCAAATGCTCCAAGTCATTTTTTAGGTCGTAAAAATCCACACTTCTGTTCGCAAGACCCCACTGTTCTTCCGCTACAGGACCAAAGGCTAGAGCGGCAATACGCACCGGCTGAGCGATTCCCTTGACCGCGAGAGCCTCCTCGGACTGCGCCGTATCGCGCCAGAACACCCGACCGATCTCAAACACGCGTACCCGCGACATCTTGCGATTGAGATTGAAACGCAGGTTGGCGATCAGGCCTCCAGCCAGGGTGGAACGCATGACCGACATCTGGCTGGCAATGGGATTGAGCAATTGCAACACCGACCCTTCACGCGAGAAATCCGACTCCCAGCGTGCCTCGACAAAACTGAAGTTGATCACTTCCCGAAACTCACTGGCAGCCATGGTGTGACGCAAATCATGAAGGCTGCGGACCAGCTCACTCGCAGGCAGCATGGCCGCCGGCGCGATCGGTGGCTTGGCCGGAATACGCTCGAAGCCCCACACGCGAGCAATCTCTTCAATCAAATCCTCTTCGATGCGCAAGTCAAAACGCCAGCTCGGTGGGTCGATACTAAGACACTCCGCTTCGCCACTACCACTGCGCCGGGCCGGCATGCCGAGACGATCAAAAATTCCGATCATCTCGTCCGATGAAATAGCCACACCAATGACGCGACGCGCCCGTACCACCCGCATCGTTACAGCGCTGCGCGCAGGCAAGTCATGCACAACATCTGTAACTGGACCCGGCTCACCGCCACAAATATCCAGGATCAAGCGCGTCGCACGTTCGATACCGGCCAGATTATTGTCAAAGTCAACGCCACGCTCGAATCGGTGCGAAGCATCACTGGAGAACCCGAATCGCTTGGCGCGCCCGGCAATGATCTCGGGCAAGAAAAAAGCCGATTCCAGCAAGATGTCAGCCGTTGAAAGATCAGCCTTGGTGCTGTCTCCACCCATGATTCCGGCCAGACCTATCGGCCCAGAGTCATCGGCGATGCACAGCACGGACTCATCCACCGTGACAATCTGCTCATTGAGCAGCTTCAACTGCTCGCCGGTCTTACCAAAACGCACATCAATGACCCCACGCAATTTGCGCAGATCGTAGACATGCAAGGGCCGACCCAGCTCCAACATAACGTAATTCGTCACATCCACCAGGGCAGAGATGCAGCGCTGACCAGCACGCTCCAGGCGCTGACGCATCCAGTCAGGCGTCGCGGCCGCAGCATTGACCCCTCGGATGACACGACTAGTGAAGCGTGGACAGGCTTTGCGATCGCTAATACGAGTAGAAAACTTGTCATCACTCGTTGCAACTACCGGGGTGACATCCGGAGTGCGCAAGGGTGTACCGGTTAGTGCCGCGACTTCACGCGCGACCCCCAACACAGACAAACAATCGGCTCTGTTCGGCGTTAGCTTGATGACAAAACGGTTGTCATCAAGGGAAAGTGCCTCGCGCAGCTCCGTGCCAACGGCCAAGGTCTCATTTAGCAGCAGCAAGCCTTCATGATCTGAGGACAGACCCAACTCGCGCGCGGAGCACAGCATTCCCTGGCTCTCGACACCACGCATCTTGGCCAGCTTGATGACGAAGGCTTTATCGGCCGTTTCACCCGGCAGTTGCGCGCCTATCCGCGCGCAAGCTACCTTGATACCAACTGCGACGTTCGGTGCACCACAGACAATAGAGCGTACATGACCACTGCCATCATCCACCTGGCAGAGCGCAAGACGGTCAGCATTCGGATGTCGCTCAACACTCAGCACCTCGGCTACCACCACACCATTGAAGGCTGGAGCAACTGGCTGGCATTCCTCAACCTCGAGCCCGGCCATGGTGAGCCGATGCGACAACTCCTCCGTATCAATCGGCGGGTTGCATAAGGATCTCAACCAATGTTCGGAAAATTGCATGACTGTTTCTCAGTAGACCGCGCGAGGTTTTCTCGGATTCAAGCGTCAGACAGCACTTCCATGAAGCCTCTTAACAACCCTGGGATCAATTCACCCAAATTGCGACAGGAACCGCAAATCACCTTCAAAGAACAAACGAAGATCATCAATGCCATAACGCAGCATGGTCAGACGTTCTATCCCGGTACCAAAGGCAAAACCCATGTAACGCTCTGGATCCAGGCCGAAATTGCGTATTACTTGCGGGTGCACCTGCCCAGAGCCTGCAACCTCCAGCCATCGCCCCTGCAAAGGACCACTAGAAAACGCGATATCAATCTCTGCCGAGGGCTCAGTAAACGGAAAGTAAGACGGACGGAAGCGCACCTGCACGTCATCTGATTCGAAAAAGCGCCGAATGAAGTCCAGAAAGACGCCTTTCAGATCAGCAAAACTCACATCCTCGGCAATCCAGAGGCCCTCAACCTGATGAAACATGGGTGAATGTGTGGCGTCCGAATCGACGCGATACGTCCGTCCAGGCGCAATCACTTTGATCGGCGGCTGATGCTGTCGGGCATAGCGCACCTGCATCGGACTGGTATGCGTGCGCAACAGGAGCGGCAATCCCTCCGAGTCCTTGGCGTCGACGTAGAAGGTGTCCTGCATCGATCGCGCAGGATGGTTGGCAGGATTGTTCAAGGCAGTGAAGTTGAACCAGTCGGTTTCAATTTCGGGCCCATCCGCCACATCGAAGCCAATGGAATGAAAAATTGCCTCAACCCGCTGCCAACTCAGCATCACCGGATGAACGCTGCCACGACCACGACCGCGTCCAGGCAGACTCACATCCAGCGCTTCCTGCGCCAACCTGGCGTTGAGGGCACCTGCAGCCAATGCTTCGCGCCTCGCCTCCAGCGCCGACTCGATACGCTGCTTAGCCGCATTAATCTGCGCACCAGAATCACGACGCTGCTCCGGCGGCAATTTGCCAAGACCCTTCAGCAATTCGGTCAGCACACCAGTCTTGCCCAAGTAGCGCGCCTTGGCCTGCTCCAGTGCCGGGGCATCGGCTATCACAGCAAATGCTGCAACAGCCTCGCTTACGATGAGGTCAAGATCTGCCATAGCGGCCAATCAAAGAAATGAGAATCGCAGATCAGAAATGCTGCGAGGGGCTGGCGCCCCCCGCAACAAACATCTGTACCCGCCGCAACGGCTTAGACGCCGAGCTTGGCCTTGGCTTCACCGGCTATCTTGGCAAAAGCCGCCTTGTCGACCACCGCCAAATCAGCCAGCACCTTGCGGTCAATGTCAATCGACGCCAATTTCAGGCCGTTCATCAGTTTGCTATAGGACAGACCGACCTCGCGTGCTGCGGCGTTGATACGGGCAATCCACAGCGCTCGGAACTGACGCTTACGTTGACGACGATCGCGGTAGGCATACTGCCCCGCCTTCATCACCGCTTCTTTAGCAACCCGGAATACATTGCCACGACGACCACGGAAACCCTTGGCCTTGGCGATGACTTTTTTGTGGCGCGCGTGCGCCGTTACACCACGTTTGACTCTTGGCATTGTTCTCTCCTGCTATCTGTTCGCGTTGACGGACCGGCTTACTGGTAAGGCAACATGGCCTTGACGGCGCGCACGTCTGACGGGCTGACCGCCACCATGCCGCGCATGTTGCGCTTGCGCTTGGTCGTCTTCTTGGTAAGGATGTGACGCAGGAATGCCTTGGTGCGCTTGATGCCGCCGCTTCCCTGAACTCGGAAACGCTTGGCCGCGCCGCGCTTAGTCTTCATCTTTGGCATGGCAATACCACTCCATTCGTAATGTTGCGCCGGGTGACTCCTGACGGAGTGCTTGAAACCGCGTCACAACTTGTTTTACAGAACAGTCAATTACCCGACTATGCTGGTCGAAACAGCCCCAGAACTTCATTGACCGCTTCGCACTGCTTGCCGCCGGCCTTTGCCGCGGCTGACATACCAACTTCCAACTACCCACTACTAACTACTAACTACGGAAGAGTTGCTACCACTGCAACCAACACTAATCGATTCAAGCCCTGATCGACTCAAACCGCCTGCTGAACCACAGCAGGCGCAGCAACGTCGGTATCCGACTTCTTCTTCGGCGCCGCTGCTACCGGCACAGCCGCTTTCTTCGGAGCCAAAACCATGATCAGCTGCCGCCCTTCCATCTTTGGAAACTGCTCTACGACCGCATGGGGCTCCAGATCCTGCTTGATTCGCTCAATCAAACGGTAACCAAACTCCTGATGCGCCATCTCACGACCACGGTAGCGCAGAGTCACCTTGGTCTTGTCTCCCTCCTCAAGGAATTTGATCAGGTTACGCAACTTGATCTTGTAATCCCCTTCATCGGTACCAGGACGGAACTTCACTTCCTTGACCTGAATCTGCTTCTGCTTGAGCTTGGCCTCATGCGCCTTCTTGGCTTCACGGTACTTGAACTTGCCGAAGTCCATCATTTTGCAGACCGGCGGTTGCGCCAGCGGCGCAATTTCCACCAGGTCCACCTCTGCTTCTTCGGACATTCTCAAGGCGTCGCGGATCTGCACGATGCCAAGCTGCTCACCTTCTACACCAATCAACCGCACTTCCGGTGCGGTAATTTCTGCGTTGAGGCGCTGCGGTTTTTCAGTGGCGATGTTGTTGTTCCTTGTAAAAATAACAATTAGGCGGTGTGACCCGAAACTGCCAACGCACAATCACGTTGCAGCATCTCGACGAAGGCATCTGAGGACATCTGTCCTAGATCCTCGCCACCACGGGCCCTAACCGCCACCAAATTAGCCGCCTTTTCTTTATCGCCAATGACGATCTGATAAGGCAGCTTTTGCAAACTATGTTCGCGGATTTTATAGGTTATTTTCTCGTTTCTCAAGTCAGATTCAACCCGGAAACCGCTTTTTTGCAGATTTAGTGCCACTTGCTGGGCGTATTCGGCCTGATGTTCCGAGATATTCAGCACCACCGCCTGTACCGGTGCCAGCCAGGTCGGTAACGCGCCGGCATGGTTCTCAAGCAGGATGCCGATGAATCGCTCCATGGAACCCAGTACCGCGCGATGCAACATCACTGGCACATGGCGCGCATTATCTTCCCCGACATATTCCGCTCCGAGCCGCTGCGGCATATTGAAGTCAACCTGAATCGTGCCGCACTGCCAAACCCGGCCGATCGCGTCCTTGAGCGAATACTCGATCTTCGGCCCATAGAACGCACCATCACCAGGTGAAACCTCATAATCGCAGCCCGAACGCCGCAGAGATTCGAACAGCGCCTGCTCGGCCTTATCCCACAGCGCATCAGCGCCAACCCGCTTCGCAGGCCGGGTAGCCACCTTATAGATCACTTGATCGAAACCGAAGTGCTTGTAGACCCGCTGCAGCACTTCTGTGAAGGCAACACATTCATCCAGGATCTGATCTTCGGTACAGAATACGTGGCCGTCATCCTGCGTGAAGCCACGGATACGCATGATGCCGTGCAGGGAACCTGAGGGCTCATTGCGATGACAGGAGCCGAATTCGCCATATCGCAGCGGCAAGTCGCGATAACTGCGCAAGCCTTTATTAAATATCTGCACATGCCCGGGGCAATTCATCGGCTTCACCGCATAGTCGCGGTTCTCCGACGCCGTAGTAAACATGTTGTCGCGATAATTTTCCCAATGACCGGAACGCTCCCACAGGCTGCGGTCAAGAATCTGCGGACAACGCACTTCCTGGTAACCGTTGTCCCGATAAATACGGCGCATGTACTGCTCGATCTGCTGCCAGACTGCCCAACCGCGCGGATGCCAAAACACCATGCCTGGCGCTTCGTCTTGGATATGGAACAAATCCAACTGTGTACCCAGCCGCCGGTGATCGCGCTTCTCGGCCTCCTCGAGCATGTGGAGGTAGGACTCCTGATCCTCCTTCTTGGCCCAAGCCGTCCCGTAGATACGCTGCAGCATCTCGTTGGCCGAATCTCCCCGCCAATAGGCCCCAGCCACCTTCATCAACTTGAACACCTTCAGGCGCCCGGTCGAAGGAACGTGCGGCCCCCGGCAAAGGTCGACGAACTCGCCCTCGCGATATAGCGAGACATCCTCGCCGGCAGGAATAGCGGCAATCAGCTCCGCTTTGTAAAACTCTCCTATCGACTTGAAAAACGCTACCGCTTTGTCTCGCGACCACACTTCTCGCTGTACCGGCAAATCCTGCTTGGCCAGCTCGGCCATCTTTTTTTCTATTGCAGCAAGGTCTTCCGGCGTGAACGGGCGCTTGAACGAAAAATCATAGTAAAAGCCATTATCAATGACCGGACCGATCGTAACCTGCGCCTCGGGAAACAAGGACTTCACAGCGAATGCCAACAAGTGGGCGGTGGAGTGACGAATCACTTCCAAGCCATCAGCGTCCTTGTCGGTGACGATCGCTAGCTCCACATCCGACTCAATCCGGTGCGAGGTATCCACCAGACGGCCGTTAACCCGCCCAGCCAGCGCCGCCTTGGCCAGGCCAGGCCCGATGGACATGGCTACCTCGGTAACCGTGGGAGGCTGATCAAATGTGCGGACTGCGCCGTCCGGAAGCTTGATGCTGACCATGCGTCTCCCACCATTCGTTTCAAAACACGGTCTGGTCAGGACGGCCAGACAAAAATCGGCACAGGCAGACGAAAAAAAAGCGCGGATGCGCCGCACTTTTTAAATTCCAGCAGCGGGGACATGCCCTGTTTCGGCCGTCCCGACACCCATGCTAATCGGGTTGCGCTACTGGTAGGCGCGATTGGATTCGAACCAACGACCCCCACCATGTCAAGGTGATGCTCTAACCAACTGAGCTACGCGCCTACGGACTGCATAAGCCTCAGATTTTACCCTAAAAGCCAAGCATCAACGATGGTCTTCTAGGTCGGGCCGTAAGGACGCGCTGATTTAATGGTTTAGGAGCTTGCCCAGGAACGAAGGTTGGACTGATAGCGATAGGGCTTTTGCCGAAACACCACGTCATTGCAGGTCAGTACGTAGTGTGGCTCCGCATCACGCACAGCAGCGCGATAAATGAAAGCCTCACCATTGGGACAGCTCGGCAGCAGCGCAACATACGCCGGCACAAGATGATTGAGTGATTCGGGGTAACCACCCCGCTCCAGCCGAAATCTAGACAAGCCTTGAATCAACTGCATTCCGCGCGATTCCACCATCAGCATGTCCCGCTGACTGACGCTGTAGGCGTCCAGCACCCAATAACTTACCGCCAACAGCGCCGCTACCAGCACCAACGCCAGAATCTGACTGGAACCCGCCAAGCTAGATTTGGCGATGCGCATTCTGCTCACCCTTTGCAGAAAAAGACCGCAACCCGCAGCGTGCGGTGTGCGCCGATCCGTCGTTCACGGAAAACGCTGACGCGCACATCCCAAAAAACAACAATGAATTATAGCTTCAAGAGCTGCGAAGGTTGCGCGCGGCCAGCATTTCTTTGGCATGTTTACGCGTGGTGGGGGTGATATCGACCCCACCCAGCATGCGGGCGATTTCCTCCACCCGCGCTGTAGAGTCCAGGGGTGTGACCGTGCTTTGCACACGGCCACCGTCGCCAGACTTGGATACCGACCATTGCTGATCGGCCAGCGCTGCCACTTGCGGAAGATGGGTGACACAAAGCACCTGACGTGACCTGGCCAATTGCGACAATTTGCGTCCCACAACCTCGGCCACTGCGCCGCCGATGCCGGCATCGACCTCGTCAAAAATCATGCTGGGAACCGCGCTGGCGGCACTGGCAATGACCTGTATCGCCAGGCTAATGCGGGAGAGCTCGCCGCCGCTGGCAACTTTAGCCAGGGAACGAGGTTCAACCCCGGGATTGGCTGAGACCAGAAACTCCACAGCCTCGCTGCCCTGCGCACCGCCGCCGTCTATCGGCTGCAAGGCCACCTCGAAGCGACCGCCACCCAGGGCCAGTTCTTTCATGGCCGCGCTGACCTCGCGAGCAAATTTGCTGGCTGCCTTGGCCCGCCCAAGGCTCAAGCGCTGGGCCAAGGCAGCATAGTGCTGCTGCGCTGCCAGCTCCTGTTGCTGCATAGCCTGCGCATCCGAGGCCGCCTCCAGCGCGGACAATTGCTGGCGCGTTTCCGCCAGCAATGCGGGTAAGGCCTCAGGTCGGGTGCGAAAGCGTCTCGCCGCCGCATGCAGCGCATCCAGACGCTGCTCGACGGTTGACAGCCTAGACGGATCGAGTTCGACTCGGCCTGCATAGCGACGCAGCGACTGCGCCGCCTCCTGCAAATTGACCTCAGCCGCTTCAATCAGGCTGACCATTTCCGCAAGACCACGATCAATCTCGGCCATCTCACGCAGAGAAGACAAGGCGCCCGCCAGCAGCGACAGCGCAGCGCCATCGCCATCGGCTATCGATTCGGCCGCGCTTTGTGCCGCCTGCATCAACCCGGCGGCATGCGCCAACCGGGTTTGCTCCTCACCCACCCGCTCCCACTCACCGAGCTCAGGCGCCAGGCGCTCCAGCTCCTGCGCCTGCCAGCTAATACGTTCCAGTTCAACTGCCCGCGCCGCAGCTTGTGTCTCAGCCAGCTCGCGCTGATCGACCAGCTTGCGCCAGGCGCGCCAAGCTTGTCCGGTCTGAGCGCACAGTTCGGTCAGCTCACCGCGCGCATCCAGCATCTCGCGCTGCGCGGCGGCGCGTAGCAAGGACTGATGCGCATGCTGACCATGAATGTCCAGCAGCTGCGCACCGGCCTCACGCAGCTGCGCCACGGTCGCCACATGGCCGTTGATCAGAGCGCGCGAACGACCATTGCGATCCACCACACGCCGCAACAGCAATTGACCAGGATCGCCCTGCAGTTCGCTTTGCACCAGCCATTGCTGTAACAAAGGCAGCGTCTCGATGGAGAACTCGGCAGACACTTCGGCGCGCTCGGCGCCGCTGCGTACCTGATCGGCATCGGCACGTCCGCCCAGTGCCAGTGCCAGAGCATCGATCAAGATGGATTTACCCGCACCGGTTTCTCCGGTGAGCGCAGTGAAGCCTGCCTCAAACTCCAGCTCCAATGTCTGCACGATGACGAAATCGCGAATGGAAAGTTGTAGCAACATGAGGAAATACCGGCGGCGCTAGAGTGACTCGCTCCAGTGCAGCTTCTCACGCAGCATGGCGTAGTAGCTGTAACCGGACGGATGCACAAAGGTGATGGTATGCGGCGCCTGCTGCACCACAACCCGATCGCCTTCGATCAGGTCGTACTGCGGCTGACCATCAAAGTGCAAGCGCGCATCGGCGGCACGCACCAGGGTGATGTCCAGCACCGCACGGTCGCTGAGCGCGATTGGACGATTCGACAGGGTGTGCGGAGAAATTGGCACCAGCACCAGACCACGCAGGTCGGGATGCATGATCGGTCCGTTCGAGGACAGGGCGTAAGCGGTCGACCCGGTTGGCGTCGCGATGATCAAACCATCTGCGCGAAGATCAAATACGAATTGACCGTCGACATGCACCTGTAATTCAACCAACCGACTGGCCGCACCCTTGTTCACCACCACATCATTCAACGCCAGCGTTTCAAACACCGGCTTTCCCTCACGCAATACCCGCGCCGTCAGCAGGGCACGCTGTTCAGTGGAATACAGGCCGTCGAGCAACTGCCCGATCTTGTGCAGCATGTCGCTGGCAGCGATATCCGTCATGAAGCCCAGGCGCCCCTGGTTCACACCCACCAGCGGCACGCCATAGCAGGCCAGATGACGCGCGGCATTGAGCATGCTGCCATCACCGCCCAGCACCACTGCCAGATCAGCCTGCGCGCCGATCTGCACATAGTCGAGCGCATCTGCCTCCGGCATGCCGCAATTACGTGCCGTTTCACGCTCGAGCAGAACCCCGCAGCCGCGTTGGCGCAAAAAGGCTGACAACTGGGCCAGGTTCGAGGCCACACCCGGCGTGTGATAGCGCCCGATCAGCGCCACTTGCTTGAAGGAAGATTGCTGGGATGAAGACATGGGCTTCATTTAATCACAGAGTCCTGCTGCAATCCTGTCCTGCGCCATGAATCGAATCTGAATTCGCCATGAATCCAAAGTGGCTGGTGAATTTTTGTAGAATGATGCCGTCATGCTTGATCGCCGCGCTCAAATCCTGCTGAAAACTCTGGTGGAGAAATATATCTCCGACGGTGAACCCGTGGGCTCGCGCGCCTTGTCGCGCTTCTCCGGACTGGATCTGTCACCGGCCACCATCCGCAATGTCATGTCCGACCTGGAAGAACTCGGGCTGGTGGCCAGCCCACACACCTCGGCCGGACGCGTCCCGACACCACGCGGCTACCGCTTTTTTGTTGACACGCTGTTGCAGGTACGTCCGCTGGATCAGGTGCAGCTAACCCAACTCGAGGGCAATCTGCATCCGAACCAGCCGCAAAAACTGATCAGTGCCGCCTCGCACCTGCTGTCCGACCTCACGCATTTTGCCGGCATTGTGGTTGCGCCCAAGCGTCGTAGCGCGGCATTTCGTCATATTGAGTTCCTGCGCCTGTCGGAAAAACGTCTGCTGTTGATTCTGGTCACCCCCGAGGGCGACGTACAGAACCGCATCCTGATTACCGAGCGCGGCTACAGTCCGACCGAGCTGACCATGGCCTCGAATTTCCTCAACCAGCATTACGCCGGGCGCACCTTCGACGAAATCCGTAACCGCGTGCAGGACGAGCTGCGACAGCTGCATCAGGACATGACCTCGCTCATGACCGCCGCGCTCGAAGCCGGCGATCAGGCACTGGCCGAATCACAAGAAAGCTATGTCATTTCCGGTGAGCGTAATCTGCTTGATTCGATCGATCTTTCTAGCAATATGCGACGCTTGCGCGAGCTGTTCGATCTTTTCGAGCATAAAACGCAACTGATGCAACTGATGGAGCTGTCAACCCGTGCGCAAGGGGTGCAGCTATTCATCGGCGGCGAGTCCGGCATCGCGCCGCTGGATGAGGTGAGCGTAGTCACCGCCCCCTATGAAGTAGATGGCCAGGTCGTGGGCACGGTAGGCGTGATTGGCCCTACCCGCATGGCCTATGAGCGCGTCATTCCCATCGTCGACATCACTGCCAAGTTACTCTCCAGCGCACTGACCCAGCATCAGAGCGGTCACTAGAAAACCATCGGAAAGTCACCGACCGCCATGCCGCGCTACCTGCCCGAGCCGCCCCATCTGCATGCCACACCTGCGCGCATCGGCGTGCTGCTGGTCAATCTCGGAACGCCGGATGCGCCCACTGCCAAGGCGGTGAAACGCTATCTGGCGGAATTTCTGGCCGATCCGCGCGTGGTGGAGATCCCGCGCCCGATCTGGCTGGCCATCCTGCACGGCATCATTTTGCAAGTACGACCGCGCCGCTCGGCGGCCAAGTACGCCAGCATCTGGAGCGCCGAGGGTTCGCCGCTGCGCGTGCATACCGAGCGCCAGGCACAACTGCTGTCGCAGGCCCTGGCCCACCCCCGGCTACGCCTTGCCTGGGCCATGCGCTACGGCAATCCTTCCATTCCGGCGGCACTCGATCAGCTGCATGCCGAAGGCTGCAGCCGAATTCTGATCCTGCCGCTCTATCCGCAGTACGCCGCCAGCACCACCGCCACGGCCTTTGATGTCGCTGGACGCTGGATGGCGCAACGTCGTAATGCCCCGGCGCTGAGAATGGTGCGCAACTTCCACGACGACCCCGGCTACATCGCTGCGCTGGCGGCGCGCGTGCACGAACACTGGCAGCAGCATGGCCGGAGCGAGCGGCTGGTGATGAGCTTTCACGGTCTGCCGCGCTACACCCTCGATAAGGGTGACCCGTACTTCTGCGAATGTCACAAGACTGGCCGGCTGCTGGCAGAGGCGCTTGGCCTGGGCAAGGATCAATGGCTGCTGACCTTCCAGTCGCGCTTTGGCCGCGCCCGCTGGCTCGAGCCCTACACCGAGCCCACGCTCGAGCGGCTGGCCGGTGAAGGTCTGCGCAGCGTCGACGTGGTCTGCCCGGGCTTCGTTTCGGACTGCCTGGAGACGCTGGAGGAGATCGCCATGGAATGCCGCCATGCCTTTGTTGCGGCTGGTGGCGAGCGCTTTCATTACATCGACTGCCTGAATGAACGAACGGACTGGATAGCCGCGCTGCAGGCGATCTGCCTGCGCGAGCTGTCCGGCTGGCCGCTGGACGAACCGCTATCGGCCACAGCGCAGGAAGCGACCCGTCTGCGGGCATTGGAACTGGGCGCCTCGGCCTGAGCTTTGGCGGTGCTTATCAGCACCCCCGACGCAAAGAAAATTGCGGTCAGGGCTTGAAGTTCGGCCAAATGACCCCATAACCCCGCATCGCCAGCGACATCTGTCAATGTTGCATCAGGCACTCGCATTCGATGCCCGTACCGCCCATCAGGAGCTGTTTATGAGTCAAGACCCCGTAACGCCGCAGGATGCCGCCGGCGACGCCAGCACTAACGCCAACGCCAGTCCAGCCGATGGCACGCAGGCACAAACCCAGAACGGCGAAGCCAGCAATGCCGCCCCGCTCACCCTGGAGCAGCAGTTACAACAAGCCGAGGCCAAGGCCAGCGAACACCACGACGCCTGGCTGCGCGCCAAGGCCGAAACCGAAAACATGCGCAAGCGTGCGCTGCTCGATGTCGCCAGCGCCCACAAATATGCAGTCGAGGGCATGGCCAGCGAACTGCTGCCGGTGCGCGATAGCCTGGAGGCCACATTGGCCGCTGAAAAAGTCGATCTGGACACCCTGCGCAGCGGCGTCGAGCTGACGCTCAAGCAACTGGTGGCGGCGTTTGACAAGGTACAGATCAAGCCTATCAATCCACAAGGCGAGAAGTTCGATCCGCACCGGCACCAGGCCATCAGCATGCTGCCCTCGGAGCAGGAAGCCAATACCGTGCTGACGGTGCTGCAGGCCGGCTACCAGCTGCACGAGCGCGTGGTGCGTCCGGCGCTGGTGACGGTATCCAAGGGCCCCGACAAGGCTTGAAGCCGCCCGCAGCATCCCCATCTAAGCATCAGGCTGATGGGTATCGGTCAATAAAGACCCGGTAACAACGCATTCGTCGCAATTTTTTACATCGAATTCTGAAACGCATTCAAGAGGAATACATCATGGGCAAGATCATCGGCATCGACCTGGGCACCACCAACTCCTGCGTGGCGATCATGGAAGGCGGCAGCCCGAAAGTGATCGAGAACGCCGAGGGTGCGCGCACCACACCCTCCATCGTCGCCTACATGGAAGACGGCGAAGTGCTGTGCGGCGCACCGGCCAAGCGCCAGGCGGTGACCAATCCGCGCAACACCCTGTATGCGGTCAAGCGCCTGATCGGGCGGCGCTTCGAGGAAAAGGAAGTGCAAAAGGACATCAACCTGATGCCCTACTCCATCGTCAAGGCCGAGAATGGCGACGCCTGGGTCGATGTGCGCGGCAAGCGCATGGCCCCGCCGCAGATTTCCGCCGAAGTGCTGCGCAAGATGAAAAAAACCGCCGAAGACTATCTCGGCGAAGAGGTGACCGAGGCGGTCATCACCGTGCCGGCCTATTTCAATGACAGCCAGCGTCAGGCGACCAAGGATGCCGGGCGTATCGCAGGACTGGAAGTCAAGCGCATCATCAACGAACCGACCGCGGCGGCACTGGCCTTTGGCCTGGATAAACAAGAAGGCGATCGCAAGATCGCAGTCTATGACCTGGGTGGCGGCACCTTCGATATTTCCATCATCGAGATTGCAGCCGTCGATGGCGAGCACCAGTTCGAGGTGCTGTCCACCAATGGCGATACCTTCCTCGGTGGTGAAGACTTCGACCAGCGTCTGATCGACTACATCTGCGACGAGTTCAAGAAAGAACAGGGCATCGACCTGCGCAGTGATGTGCTGGCGCTGCAACGCCTGAAAGAGGCGGCCGAGAAAGCCAAGATCGAGCTCTCTTCGTCGCAGCAGACCGAGGTCAACCTGCCCTATGTCACCGCCGATGCCAGCGGCCCGAAGCACCTGGCGCTCAAAATCACCCGCGCCAAGTTCGAGAGCCTGGTCGACGAGCTGGTCGAGCGCACCATTGCGCCCTGCCGCACCGCGATCAAGGATGCCGGTCTCAAGGTCGGTGACATTCAGGACGTGATCCTGGTCGGCGGCATGACCCGCATGCCCAAGGTGCAGGAAAAGGTGAAGGAGTTCTTCGGCCAGGAGCCGCGCCGCGACGTCAACCCGGACGAGGCCGTGGCCGTGGGCGCCGCAGTGCAAGGTGGCGTGCTCAAGGGCGACGTCAAGGATGTGCTGCTGCTGGACGTCACGCCGCTGTCGCTGGGCATCGAGACCATGGGCGGGGTCATGACCAAGCTGATCCAGAAGAACACCACCGTGCCGACCAAGGCCAACCAGGTGTTCTCCACCGCCGATGACAACCAGACTGCGGTCACCATCCATGTGCTGCAGGGCGAGCGCGACATTGCCTCGGGCAACAAGAGCCTGGGCCAGTTCAATCTGTCGGATATCCCGCCGTCACCGCGTGGCATGCCGCAGATCGAGGTCACCTTTGACATCGACGCCAACGGCATCCTGCATGTCTCGGCCAAGGACAAGGCCACCGGCAAGGAAAACAAGATCAAGATCCAGGCCAGCTCGGGCTTGTCCGAGGACGAGATCCAGAAAATGGTCAAGGACGCCGAGGCGCATGCCGACGACGACAAGAAACAACTGGAGCTGGTGACTTCGCACAATCAGCTCGACTCGCTGGTGCACTCGGTGCAAAAGTCGCTCAAGGAATACGGCGACAAGATCGACGCCTCCGAGAAGAGCAGCATCGAAGCCGCCCTCAAGTCGGCTGAAGAAGCACTCAAGTCGAATGACAAGGCCAAGATGGACGCTGAGGCCGAAACCCTCGGGCAGGCAGCACAGAAGCTGGGCGAGAAGATGTACGCCGAGCAGGCGCAGGCCGCTGGCGCAGCCGGCGGCGACGGTGCTGCGGGTGGCAGTTCGTCCGCCGGCAAAGGTGCCAGCCGCGACAAGGACGACGGCAATGTGGTGGACGCCGAGTACACCGAAGTGAAAGACAAAAAGTCCTGAAAAATCAAGAACTTGCAATAATCCTGGCCGGGTCGGGGCTGCTCTGTCAGCCGCCACCCGGCCTTGTCAATTCTGACTGCATTGGGTAAGGCGACGGCAATGGCGAAGCGGGACTACTACGAAGTGCTGGGTGTGGCGCGTGATGCGGACGAGGACACGCTGAAAAAGGCCTATCGCAAGCTGGCCATGAAGCATCACCCCGACCGCAATCCGGACGACAAGAGCGCGGAAGAGAAATTCAAGGAAGCCAAAGAGGCCTACGAGGTTCTCACCGACGAACAAAAGCGTGCCGTCTACGACCGTCATGGTCATGCCGGACTGGATGCCACCGGTGGCGGTGGCGGCGGCCCTGGCCAACCGGGCTTCGGTGGTTTTGCCGATGCCTTCGGCGACATCTTCGGAGACATCTTCGGCCAGGGACGTGCCGGTGGCGGCGGGCGCAATGGCGTCTATCGTGGCGCAGACCTGCGCTACAACCTCGAAATAACGCTCGAAGAAGCCGCGCACGGCACCGAGACCAAGATTCGTATCCCGACCCACGATCCGTGCGAGGTGTGCGACGGCAGCGGCGCCAAGCCCGGCACCCAGCCCAAGACCTGTACCACCTGCAACGGCGTGGGCCAGGTGCGTATGCAGCAGGGCTTTTTCTCGGTGCAGCAGGACTGCCCCAAGTGTCACGGCTCGGGCAAGATCATTCAGGATGCCTGCGGCACCTGCCATGGTGCCGGCCGGGTGAAAAAGCAAAAGACCCTGGCGGTGAAGATTCCCTCCGGTGTCGATGTCGGTGATCGCATCCGTCTCACTGGTGAAGGCGAGCCAGGCGTCAACGGTGGCCCCTCGGGCGACCTCTATGTGCAAATCCAGGTCAAGCCACACGCGGTGTTCGAGCGCGACGGCAACGATCTGCATTGCGAGATGCCGATCTCCTTTGTCACTGCCGCCCTGGGTGGCGAGATCGAAGTGCCGACGCTGGATGGCGCAGCCAAGATCAAGGTGCCGCACGAAACCCAATCAGGCAAGGTGTTCCGCCTGCGCGGCAAGGGCATCAAGGGCGTGCGCAGCCGCGAGCATGGCGATCTGCTGTGCCATCTGGTGCTTGAGACCCCGGTGCATCTGAACGAGCGACAGAAACAACTGCTGCGCGACTTCGAGAACGCCACACTGGAGGATGGCGGTCGGCACAACCCGCGCGCCAAGTCCTGGATGGACAAGGCCAAAGAGTTTTTCGGTACCTGAACGACCCTGAACGACCCTGCGCGACCCTGCGCCACTCTGAGCCACCCTCGGCAACGCTGCACGCGCCTGGGCGATTGCCTCGCTCAGGCGCGTCGCCAGCCGGTGCCGCCCTTGCTGTCTTCCAGCACGATGCCCGCATCGGCCAGGGCCTGGCGCAGCCGGTCGGCCTCGGCAAAGTTACGCGCGGCCCGCGCCGCATTGCGCGCCTCGATCAGCTGCGCGATGTCCTGATCACGCAGTCCGGCCTGGGCCGTGCCGGCCTCGGCGCGCTGCAGGAAAGTCTCGCTGTCCCGGCCCAGTAAACCCAGCACGCCGGCCAGGGCGCGCAGCTGCCGCGCCAGTAGCGCGTCGCGACTGCGATTCAAGGCCCCGGCCAGGTCGAACAGCACCGCCACCGCTTCCGGGGTGTTGAAGTCGTCCTCCATGGCATCGCGAAAACGCTGGCCGTGGGCTTCGTTCCAGTCGGGTTGGCGCGATGCCGCTTCAGCCGGCAAGGGCGCAAAACCCTTGAGCGCGGTGTACAGGCGCGACAGCGCACCGCGCGCATCTTCCAGATGCTGATCGGAGTAATTCAGTGGACTGCGGTAATGCGCACGCAGAATGAAAAAGCGCACCACTTCCGCGTCGTAGCGCTGCAGCACTTCACGAATGGTGAAGAAATTGCCCAGCGACTTGGACATCTTTTCCTCATCCACCCGGACAAAACCGTTGTGCATCCACAAACCGACGAAGGGCTGCCGGTGCCTGGCATCGCCTTGACCATGCGTCGCGCCTTCGGATTGCGCGATCTCGTTCTCATGATGCGGGAACTGCAAATCCTGACCGCCGCCATGCAGGTCAAAACTGGCACCGAGCAACTTCATGCTCATGGCCGAGCATTCGATGTGCCAACCCGGCCGTCCCTCGCCCCAGGGAGACTTCCAGAACGGCTCACCCGGCTTGGCGCGCTTCCACAGCACAAAGTCGAGCGGATCCTGTTTGGCGCTGCCGATCTCCACCCGCTCACCGGCGCGCAGATCATCCAGCGACTTGCCCGAGAGCGCGCCATAGCCGGGGAAGCGCCGCACCGAGAAATTCACATCCCCATCACTGGCCTGATAGGCCAGACCGTTGTGCTGCAACCGCTCGATCAGTGCCAGCATGTCATCCACATGCTGGGTGGCACGCGGCTCGAAATCGGGCTTTTGTACGCCCAGCGCTGCCGCGTCCTCATCCATGTAGCCGATGTAGCGCTCGGTCAGGGCCGATACAGTTTCGTTGTTCTCGACCGCCCGACGAATGATCTTGTCGTCGATGTCGGTGATATTGCGCACATAGGTGAGCTGATAACCACTGACACGCAGCCAGCGCTGCACCATGTCGAATACCACCATCACCCGCGCATGGCCAAGATGGCAGTAGTCATAGACCGTCATGCCGCAAACGTACAAGCCCACGCGCGGCGGATGCAGCGGACGGAATTCCTGCTTGGCGCGGGTCAGGGTGTTGTAAATCCGGAGCATGGCTTCAAATGGTGATCAACGGGGCATTGTTGCTAGAATGCGCACTTGCTCATTCGGGAGCCCGGAATCAGGCGGGCGTGCTCGGGCGGAGTAGGTCCAGCAACATCATTCGAGCAGAGGCGTGAAGCAGTAAAACAGCTTGTGAACAGGCGACGGCATTGCGTGGGTTCTTGCTGAATTCCAACGCTGCATTGTCTCTTACAAGCCTTCGTACAACCCCTCGTACAAGCCATCGAAAACTCAGAAAAAAGTATATCACGATGAACATCAAGCCCTGGCTTTCCACCGCGCAACGCAACGCGTTCAATGGCACACGCACTGCGATATTCATCGCCGCATTGGTTGCAAGCGCCCTCTTTGCACTTGGTCTGTCCAACGCTGCACGCGCGCAGGACGCCGATCTCACCGAGGTCAGCAAACTGCTGCGTCAGGGTCAGTTGACGCAGGCCATGGAGCGGGTCGAAAAGGTGCTCGCCAGCAAGCCGCGTGACGCACAGGCGCGTTTTCTGCGCGGCCTGATCCTGACCGAACAGAACAAGACCGCCGATGCTATCGACGTCTTCACCCGCCTCACCCAGGACTATCCCGAGTTGCCCGAGCCCTACAACAACCTGGCGGTGCTGTATGCCTCACAGGGTCAGTACGAAAAGGCGCGTCAGGCACTGGAGATGTCCATCCGCACCCATCCCAGCTATGCCACCGCCTATGAAAACCTCGGCGATGTCTATGCCCGCCTGGCCAGCCAGGCTTATGACAAGGCGCTGCAACTGGACTCGGCCAACTCTGCCGCCAAATCCAAGCTGTCGCTGATCCGCGACCTGATGGGTAATACCACGCGTGCCCCGCGCGCACCGGCACGCAGCAACGATGCCAAGGCGGCACCGGCTGCCGAAGCGCGTGACAGCCGCAGCAATGCCGCAACCGCCAGCAATGCCAAACCGGCTGCAACACCAGCGCCGGCCCCGGCAGCGGCGCCTGCACCGGCGGCAGCTGCCGCAACGGCGCCGGCTGCAACCAGTGCCGCAGCAGCAGCCGCGAGCAATGACAGCAAGGCCGGTAAAGATCAGGCCAAGGCGGCCAGCGCGGCACCAAGCGCCACCGAAGAAGAAGTGCTCAAGGCAGTGCGCGCCTGGGCCAGCGCCTGGTCGAAAAAGGAAACCGCACGCTACCTGTCGCACTACGCCAAGGACTTCAAGACCCCTAATGGTGAATCACGCGCTGACTGGGAAGCCGGGCGCAAGCAGCGCATCAACGGCCCGAAGTCGATTGAAGTGCTGGTGGAAGCGCCCAAGGTCAACGTCAAGGACGAAAACCATGCCAGCGTGTCCTTCCGTCAGAGCTATCGCTCCGATGCGCTCAAGGTCAACAGCGGCAAGACGCTGGTGCTGGTGCGTGTCGACGGCCGCTGGCTGATCGTGCAGGAGCGGGTTGGCGGCTGATGACGGCCTGGTCACGGGCACGCTCCCGCATTCGTAGCCTCTCATCCCGCGCCGGACTGCGCACCGGACTAGCATGCCGCCCCGGCATGCTGCTGGGCGGCATGCTGCTGGCCGCGCTCAGCATCACCGCACCGGACGCGCTGGCCAAGAAAAGCAGCAAGTCTGCATCCACTGACAGCACCGCGCAGCCTGCAGTGTCGGTGGAGACACAATTCAATCAGGTGCTGGACGAGATCGGCAAACAGCGCTTCGATGTGGCACTGGTGAAGGTCGAGAGCCTGATCCGCGCCCGCCCCAATTTCCATCTGGCGCATCTGGTCAAGGGCGACCTGCTGTTGGCACGGGCGCGGCCGTTGCACAACATCGGCGATGTGCAAAACGCCCCGCCGGAACGGTTGGCCGATCTGCGCGAAGAAGCCATTGTTCGACTGCGCGCACTACGCGAACGGCCGCCGATCGATCAGCTGCCACGCTATCTGCTGCAACTGCGCAGCGAGCAAAAGAATGCCATCGTGGTCGACACCAAGCGCGCGCGGCTGTATGTGTTCGCGCATCAGGATGGCGCTCTGCGTCTGATGTCGGACTACTACATCACCATCGGCAAACGCGGCAGCGCCAAGCTGCGCGAGGGCGACCAGAAAACGCCCATCGGCATCTATCACGTCACCTCCAGTTTGCCGCGGCAGAAGCTGACCGATTTCTACGGCAGCGGTGCCTTCCCGATCAATTACCCGAATGAATGGGATAAGCGCCAGGGCCGCAGTGGTCATGGCATCTGGCTGCATGGCACGCCCTCGGACACCTACAGCCGCCCGCCGCGCGCCAGTGATGGTTGCGTGGTGCTATCCAATGCCGACCTCGATCAGCTTGGCAAGTCGGTGCAGACCGGCCTCACCCCGGTGGTCATTGCCGAAGGCATCGAGTGGATCAAGAACGACGAGCTGCTGCGCGAACGCAAGCAGATGCGCGAGGTGGTCGAGCAATGGCGCACCGACTGGGAAAGCCGTAACCACGAGCGTTACATGCAGCACTACTCGCGCAATTTCTCCAGTGGTGGTGTCAATCACGCCAGCTGGGATCGCCAGAAGCAGCAAGTCAATGCCGGCAAGGAGTGGCTCAAGATCGGCATCAGCAACCTGTCCATCGTGCGCAACCCGGGACAGGAAGAGTTCATGGTGGTGAACTTCGAGCAGGACTATCGCTCGAGCAATTTGCATAACCAGATGCGCAAGCGCCAGTACTGGGTCAAGGAGTCCGGTCGCTGGCGCATCATTTACGAAGGCAATGGCTGAAGCGAAGCCAAGGCCGCGCCCACTCACACGGAGAAAATAATGCGTAAGTTATTGATTTTATTGAGTTTTTTTGCATCAAGCTGGATTACCAATGCAGCCCTGGCCGACAACCCGCAGCTGGAGATCCGCACCAGCGCAGGACGCATCGTGGTCGAGCTGTATGCCGACAAGGCACCCAAGACTGTGGCCAACTTTTTGCAATATGCGCGCG
>CAIPUP010000131.1 GCA_903868285.1 uncultured beta proteobacterium | reverse complement strand
GGTCAACACCATCGCCGCGATCACCTCCATCCTGCTCAAGCGCCCGGCCTCGGAATTCATCCCGGATCACAGCCTGCGCAAGCTGTATGGCGCACCACTCACGGCCGAGATGATCGATGGCTTTCGCGAACGCTTTGGCGTACCGCATCTGATCGAAGGCTATGGCATGAGCGAAATACCCGGCGCCATCAACAACCCGTTCACCGGACTGCAGAAAGTCGGCGCGATGGGTCTGCCCTCACGCCATCCCGATCCAGCCATCCATCTGGCAGATCTTCGCATCGTCGATGATCAAGGCTGCGATGTTGTCGATGGCCAAACCGGCGAATTGCTATGTCGCACCCCGATGGTGATGCAAGGCTATTACCGCGATCCGCAACAGACTGCTGCCTCGTTTCAGGATGACTGGTTCATCACCGGCGACCTGGTGCGTCGCGACAGCGATGGTTATTTCTGGTTTGTGTCGCGCAAGAAAGACATCATCCGCAAGCGTGGCGAAAATATTTCCGGTTCAGAACTGGACCGGGTCATCAGTGAACACCCCAGCATTCTCGAAGCTGCAACGGTGGCGGTTCCCTCCGAGCTGGGCGAGGACGACATTCTGGTGGCAGTGGTGTGTCGCCCTGGCATGACACTCGCTGCAAACGAGGTGGCAGATTGGGCGCGAGCACGGCTGGCGGCCATCAAAGTGCCGCGCTACGTGTTGTTCTGCGACGAACTACCGCATACTCCGACACACCGCGTGGCGAAATTCAAACTCAAAGCCGATCCGACCCTGCAAGCACGCGCCATCGATCTCGGGCGCTGACCACTTACGGAATAGCCATGGAACAGGAAGCGGCAAAGATTTACGAGAAGCTGGCTGCACTGGAAACTGAAGTGCTCGGTCTGCGCGATGGTTATCTGTTGGTGAACAAGCGCTACAGCGAAACCCTGCATTCGCTGAAATCACTCACCACCGACGCCAGCGAAGCAGCACAACGTGCCGCAGCAGCGGCCGAGAAATCGCTGCTGGCCTGCGACAACGCCGCCAAGGCCGCGAGTCTGGCGGCCGACAACAATGCGCTGCAAGCCGCTCTGGCGGCCGCAGCCTCGAAATCGGCTGCACGTGCTGCTGCTGAAGCGGTGCGCATGGCCCACGCCGCTAACGCTTCGGCACGCAAGATCACGCGTTAATGGCTAGCTTGGCCGTCGCACGCACCAAGCGGGCGTAACTGGCGGTCTCCACCCAGCGCTCGCCGCCTAGCTATCGCCACCTGTAGCCCGCGCCGCTTCAATAGCCGCGCGCGATATCCACCTGATTGAGCAGTGCTTCGCCAGCCTCCAGTCGCCGGATGTTTTCCAGCAGCTGCTCGGCCACCGTCACAGGCGAGGGCTGCGAGGAAATATGCGGCGTCACCAGCACGCCCGGCTCGCGCCAGCACGGGTCGTCCGACGGCAGCGGCTCGGTATCGAACACATCCAGTGCCGCACCCGACAGCTGACCACTACGCAAGGCAGAGATCAGGTCTTGCTGCTGCACCATGGCACCACGACTGACATTGATGACATAGGCGCCACGCGGCAATTGCCTTAACAAGGCGGCATTGAGAATGCCGCGTGTGGCCGGTGTCAGGGGCAGCACGCACACCAGATAGTTGCAACGCGCCAGGAATGCCGGCAAACCGCTGTCAGCCGCATAAACTGCCTGCGCTCCGTCGCAATCGCCACCACTGCGCGACCAACCGACCACCGGCAAACCCAGTGCCGCGAGCGCCCGCACCACCACCCGACCGATTTCACCCAGGCCCATGACGCCGACGCAAGCGGCGCTGGCCTGTGGCATCAGCAGCCGGTCCCAGTGCGCCTGCCGCGCCCGTTCTTCATAGTGCGGCAGCATGCGAAAGTGCCGCAGCACCATCAGCGCCACATACTGCGCCATGCTGGTACCCAGCTGGGCATCGACGCAACGCACCAGCGGCACACCGGCCGGCAGATCGGGCGCCGCGATGATGGCGTCCACCCCGGCACCGGCACCCGAGATCATGCGCAAGCGTGGCAGCGCAGCCATCACACCGGCCGGTGGCCGATAGGTATGCAGCACGCTGACTTCGGCCGGATCGACGCCATCCAGCGAGGTGATCACCCGCAGCCCGGGCACCCGGCTCTGATCGAGCGTGGCCAATGCCTGCAGATGCTGGGCAATGATGGGCGAGGTGACAGTAGCTAATACGGTGGTCATAGCGGACAATCCCTAGCGAATTGGAATCGGAAACTTCCCATGCAAAAAGCTGCAACAAAAACCGACCTATCGCACGCTCAGCACGCCCCGCACGCCAACCATCAGGCCGTAGTACCGGCGCGCGCCAGTCTGCGACAAGTCGCTGCCACCATGTTCTGGGGGCTGATGATGATAGGCCGCAAGGGCACCTGGGAACGCGATGGCGCGATCGTCAGCATGAAGCAGGTGGTGGTCGGCGCCATCATTGCCGGGGTGCTGGTGGTGGTGACGCTGATCGCGCTGGCGCAGCTGGTGATCCGAATGGCCATGCAGGCTTGAGCGACCGCAAAACGCAGCCTGTCAGGTGGCAGCGTCAGCCAAAAGCCAATCAGGTGACCAAGATTTCTTAATAATTTTCCCGCGCTTCCAAAATCTTTTTTTAAAACAACAACTTAGAATGCTCTCGTCAAAAATCATTTGTTCGTGACTTTGGCGAATCTGCAAGTCCGCAAGTCAGTGCCATCACCGCTGTCAACTAGCGCAGGAGTACAGCCAGTGAGCAATAGCACCAGCAAATATGGCCCGCCGGGCAAGACCAGTTGGGGGAGTGTCATTCTGCCCGACATGGACGCCAGCGACTGGCAGCGTATCGGTGAGGCACTGAAACAGGCGCGCGAGACGAATCAAAAGGATCTCGGCTCGCTGGCGCAGCAACTGTGTCTGTCGACCAATCAAGTCAAAGCACTGGAACTGGGAACTGGCAAGGTGTTTCACGGTGACAGCATTCGCTTTGCCTGTGCCCGTCGCTATGCCGCGCTGTTGGGGCTGGACTGGACCGCACTGCTGAATCGTTGTGGCTTGCAGGCACCCGCCGTTGAAGTTGCTGCGGCAATCGAACTGCCGATGCCCGCCATGGCTGTGGTCGAACCAGTCGCTGCGCAATCTCCTGTGCCACAGTCGCAAGCGCTAAGCGAGACTGCTACGGACACCACGCAGGTTGGCGCTGCTAACCGACGCCCCGTGCTGGCGCTGCTCTGCCTGGCGGCCCTGGCGCTCGCAGCCATGTTGCTGGGTTACTGGAATACACCGGCACCGGCCGCACCGGAGCCGATCGCGTTGATGCAGCAACCGCTGCTGCAAACATCTGAAACCAGCAGCGTGAACGACAACGAACCTAGCGCCACCCCGGCAGCAGCCGATGCCACGCCAACGGTTGAAGAATTGCCGATCAACGACTTCACCGGCAGCGATACCAGCAAGCGCGCCGACTCTTTTTATCTCAGTCCGCGCGCCAACCTCACGCTGTTCAAACGCAAAGTCAGCGACAAAGGCGAAGGCCTGCGTCTGGATATGTCGCGCGGTGCCGAGACGCGTGTTCCCCTGGCCAGCGATGAAGTGGTGCGCTTTGCCGCCGGCACCAAGGCCAACGACGTCGGGCTGTATTACCAGGGCCGTGCGGCGCCACCAACGCTGATCGAGAGCGGGCACTGGATACGCTTTGTAGGCCAGAGGCCTTAGTTTCCGTAACTGCGCTCAGCGTCCAGCCGCTGCGCCGGTCACTGCGACAGCCTGATGCCCGACTCACCCAGCTGACAGCATCCGCTCCACATAGCGCGCGATCTGATCCACTTCCAGATTCACCGGCGAGCCGGGCTTGAGGTGACGCAGGGTAGTTACCGAGACGGTGTGCGGAATCAGGTTGATGTCGAACACATCACCCTCCACCGCATTGACCGTCAGGCTGACGCCCTGGATTGCCACCGAACCCTTGCGTGCGATGTAGCGCGCCAGTGCCTGCGGCGCGCGGATGCGCAGCAGCATCGACTCGCCCACCGGCTCGAACTGCACTACCTCGCCAACGCCATCGACATGGCCCGATACCAGATGACCGCCGATACGATCGGACAGGCGCATGGCTTTTTCCAGATTCACCTCGGCATCCTGTGCGTTCAGCCCGACGGTGCAGTTAAGCGACTCCTTCGACACATCGGCATCGAACGCTGTTGCACTCTTGCTCACCACGGTCAGGCAGACGCCGTTGACAGCGATGGAGTCGCCGATGGCGACATCCTCCATGCCCAGGCGTGCGGCTTCGATGTTCAGGCGTACTCCGCCTGTCAGCGGTTCGATGCGTTGAATTTTTCCAAGTGCGGCGACGATGCCTGAAAACATATGCAGCTTCCTTTTACGTTATTGCAGTGAAAGACCTTATGACTTTGAACCATGACTCAATGCGATGCCGGGTTGCCTGAGGCACGCAGCACCCGCGCCCGGATGCGCAAGTCATCACCGATCTGACGTACATCGGTGAATTGC
>CAIPUP010000130.1 GCA_903868285.1 uncultured beta proteobacterium | reverse complement strand
GACCCCAAGCTGCCGGCGAAGAACATCAACGAGCTGATCGCCATGGCGCGTGCCAAGCCGGGGGCTTACAACTTCGGCACGGTGAACGTCGGCAGCACCCAGCATCTGGCGGCCGAGCTGTTCCGCTCTCAGGCCGGCATCGATGTGCAGTCGATCACCTACAAGGCCACGCCCGAGCTGTTCGCGGCGCTGCGCAACCAGGACATTCAGGCCACCTTCGAGATCATCGCGCCGATGCTGAGCAATATCCGGGCGGGCAATATGCGCGCCCTGGCGGTCACCACCAGCCGGCGCTTTCCCGGCTTGCCGGAGGTGCCCACTGCCATCGAGAGCGGTCTGAAGGAGTACGACGTCGCCTCATGGAATGGCCTGGCCGCCCCCGCCAGGACACCGCGAGCAGTGATCGAGCGCCTGCATCAGGAAGCGGTGAAGGTGGTGACTAACCCCGATCTGCAAAAGCGTTTTCTCGAGCTGGGCGTGGAAGCGCGGGCCAGCACCCCGGCCGAGCTGCGCGAGTTTTTCATCGCCGAGGCCACGCGCTGGGGGCGGGTGATCGAGCGCGCGAAGATCGAGAAGCGCTAGGGCAGCGACTGCCAGGCACCCCGTTCCGCCGCCGATGCCGCAATGGCCTGCATCACTGCCACATTGCGCACGGCGTCTTGCGTAGAAACCGGGTAGGGCACACCCTCCAGGCAGCTGTCGGCGAAGGCGGCCAGCTCGGCGCACAGGCTGGGGTCTGCCGCGGATGCTTTGCCTGCGGCTTGGGGTGGCGGGTAGTGCCAAGGTCCTTGTGTGTTGCTGCCTTGGCTGACCTTGCTGTCGTTATTCGCCTGCGGCTCCACAGTGAGTTGACTGAAATTGTTGCGTACCTCTGCCCGCGCCTTGGTGCCATAGATGCGTAATTCGGCGGTGAGGGTATGCGCCAGATTCGAGGCCAGCACGCCGGGTATGCCGTTCTCCAATTCGAACAGCGTGACCGAGGTGTCATCCAGCGCAAGACTGGTGACCTGCCGCTTGCCGATGCTGGCGAGCCGGGCGATCGGCCCCAGCAGCCATTGCACGGTATCGACCCAGTGCAGCCCCATTGGCGCAAGGCCAGCGGCCGGCATCTCCTCGCGCTGGGTACGCCAGTGCGTGGCCGGCAATTTCAGGCCCAGATTGCCGGAGTAGTTGGCTTCGACGTGCACGATCTGCCCCAGTGCACCGCTGTCGATGAGCTGCCGCAACTGTTGTGCTCCAGGCATGAAGCGACGGTTGTGTCCGACGGCCAGCACCCGCTGCCCTTGCTGGCAGGCGTGTATCGCACGCTCGGCCGAGGCGCGGTTCAGCGCCAGTGGTTTTTCTACGAACACATGCTTGCCGGCGGCGGCTGCCTGTGTGACCTGCGTCTCATGCAGAGAGTGTGGCGTAGCCAGCACCACGGCATGTACGCTGGTATCGGCCAGCACCGAGGCATAGTCGGCATAGGCTTGGCCACCGAGCTGCGCGCAGAGTGCCTCAGCCTCAGCGGCTTGCAGTGAGCAGATGCCGCCCAGCGCGATGCGATCGGGCGTGCGCCGGGCCTCGGCATG
>CAIPUP010000129.1 GCA_903868285.1 uncultured beta proteobacterium | reverse complement strand
GGATCAAGCTCTCTATTTTTTTGTGAAATTGATTGCGTTTGCAAGTTATCGGATGAATTTTTTTGGGGTTGGCAAATGGCTTGCAAGGGGCTTGCATGGCCATTCGGTGTGGCCACGCTCAAGCTGCCCGAGGTCAGGGAGTGAATGTCCGCGATCGGGCTGGAGGCGATCGGCTCCAGCGCCGAGCACTTGACGGCCTATCTGCCGGGCGAGCTGGAGAGATGGGGCAGGGCGGTGCGTCTGTTTGGTGCCAGGGTGGATTGAGTCGCAGCTTATCGATCCACCCTGGTTGATCCGCCGTCAAACCCCAAGATAGCGATGCCACAAGGCGTGGTCGGCATCCAGTGCCGCAGAGCTGCCCTGCCAGGCGACCCTACCGCGTTCGATGATGGTGTGGTGCTCGGCGATCTGGATCAGACGTTCGACATATTTGTCGATCACCAGAATGGTTTGTCCGGCCTGCTTGAGCAGGCCCAGGCATTTCCAGATTTCTTCCCGGATCAGTGGCGCCAGGCCCTCGGTGGCTTCATCCAGAATCATCAGATGCGGATTGGTCATCAGGGCGCGGCCGATGGCGAGCATCTGCTGTTCGCCACCGGAGAGCTGATTGCCCATATTGCCGGCGCGTTCGGCCAGGCGCGGAAACAGCGCGTACACCCGGTCCAGTGTCCATGGCTCACTGGCACCGCGGCGATTGGCGGCAAAGGCCACCAGGTTTTCCTTCACCGTCAGGTTGGGAAAGATCTGACGGCCTTCAGGCACCAGTGCGATACCCATGCGGGCGATGCGATCGGTAGCCATGTTGTCGATGCGCTCGCCGCGAAAGTGCACGCTGCCGGCACGGGCGCGGGTCAGCCCGAGCAAGGAGCGGATGGTGGTGGTCTTGCCCATGCCGTTGCGTCCGAGCAGGGTGGCGGTTTCTCCAGCTCGGATGCTGAAGTCGATGCCAAACAGCACCTGGCTCTCGCCGTAGGCCGTCTCCAGGCCCTGCACCTGCAGCAGCACTTCCCCCGGCTGATGCAGGTTGCTCATGCCGGTGCTCCATGACTGCTGTGTGCCTCACCGTGCGCCTCACCGTGCGCGTCATCGAGTTCGTCACCCAGATAGGCCTTGCGCACCTCGGCATTGCGCTTGATCGAGGCCGGCGCATCGGTGGCGATCAGACGGCCCTGCACCAGCACCGAAATACGATCGGCCAGACGGAACACCGCGTCCATGTCGTGTTCCACCAGCAGCACGGTGAGCGGGTTATCGCTGCCGGCCCGTTGCGCTTTCAGTCCCAGCACCAGTGCGATCATGCGTTCGGACTCCTCTGGCCCCATGCCAGCCATGGGTTCATCCAGCAACAGCAGCTTGGGCTCGGTGGCCAGTGCCAGGCCGACCTCGAGCTGACGCTGCTCGCCATGCGCCAGATTGCCGGCCAGGCTGTCACCGCGCGCCTGCAAGCCGATTTGGGCCAGCACGGCAGCGGCAGCCTCGAACAGCGCGCGCTCGGCCTTGAGCGGACGCCAGAACGACAGGCTGCTGCCCGAACGCGCCTGGACCGCCAGCGCGAGATTGTCGAGCACTGATAAGTTCTTGAAAATACTGGTGATTTGGTAGGAGCGCGCGAGCCCGGCATGGACCCGCTGATGGGCCGAGGTGCGGCTGATATCGCGTCCGTCGAACAGGACCTGGCCCTGGTCGGCGCGCAGCGCGCCGGAGAGCTGCCCGATGAGGGTGGTTTTGCCGGCACCATTGGGGCCGATCAGGGCATGCACCTCACCCCGGCGCACGGCCAGACTGACATCGTCGGTGGCCACCAGTCCACCGAATCGCTTGCACAGATGGCGCACATCCAGCAAGGCCTCGCCCGGCATGACGGGATCGGGAGCGTGTGACATTCAGTGCCCCTTGCCGTGCTGGGCGCGGCGGCTGAACGCGCCGCAAATGCCCGTCGGTGCCCACAGCACGATGGCCAGCAGGATCAGCCCCACCGGCAGTTGCCAGTAGATGGTGTAGGAGGAGATCACCTCCTCCAGCACCAGCATCACCAGCGCACCGATGGCGCCACCGTAGTGGTAGCCCACGCCACCGAGAATCACCATCACCATGAGCGTGCCGGACTGGGTCCACTCGATCAGCTTCGGGCTGACAAAACTGTTCTGGTTCGCCAGCAGTGCGCCGGCCAGGCCGCACAGCGCGCCGGCAATGACAAAGCACACCAGCTTGTAGCGGTAGGTGGCAAAGCCAATGGCTTCCATGCGGGCCTCGTTCTCGCGGATGGCTTCAATCACGCGACCGAAGCGCGCCTGCATCAGCCGGTGCAGGGCATACAGCACCAGCACCATCAGCAGCAGCACCAGGTAGTACCAGGTGAACTCATCCTTGAGATTCAGGCTCAGACTGCCCAGTTCCAGGCTGGAGCGACCCGGCAGGCTGAGGCCATCCTCGCCGCCATAGGCTTTGAGCGAGATGAACAGGTAGTACATCATCTGGGCGAAGGCCAGAGTGATCATGATGAAGTACACGCCGCGGGTGCGCAGCGACAGCGCACCGATCAGCAGCGCGAACAGGCCCGAGGCCAGCACCGCCACCGGCCAGCTGATCCAGGCGCTGACGATGCCCTCTTCCATCATGATGCCCACGACATAGGCGCCGGCACCGAGAAAGGCGGCATGACCGAAGCTCACCATGCCGCCATTGCCCAGGATCAGGTTCAGGCTGGAGGCGGCGATGGCGTAGATCATGATGCGGCAGGCAAAGCCGATGTAGAACGATTGATCCAGTGCTTGCATCGCCAGCGGGAATACCACCAGGCCGAGCAGCGCCAGCATGGCCAGCCAACGATGATGGGCGGCAGAGAACAGCGTCATCGGGTCATCTCGTCATCTCGTCATCGCGCCAGTTCAGCCACGCGCCGGGAACAGGCCCTGTGGCTTCCAGAACAGCACGCCGGCCATCAGCACATAGATCAGGATCGAGGCCACGGCCGGACCGAGATTGGAGGCCATGGCCGGGGGCAGGAATTCGCGGAACAGGTGCGGCAAAAAGGCGCGACCGATGGTGTCGACCACACCGACCAGCATCGATCCCACCAGTGCGCCGCGGATCGAGCCAATGCCGCCGATGACGATCACCACGAAGGCCAGAATGAGAATGTTCTCGCCCATGCCCACTTGCACTGCCAGGATGGGGCCGAGCATCGCGCCGGCCACGGCACACAGCGCTGCACCGAAGCCAAACACCAGTGTGAACAATCGCTTGATGTCCACGCCCATGGCGGTGGCCATCTCGCGGTTCGAAGCGCCGGCCCGCACCAGCATGCCGGTGCGGGTGCGGGTGACCAGGAAATACAGCAGAACCGCCACCACCAGTCCGACACCGATGATCAGCAGCCGGTAGGCGGAGTACGACAGGCCGGGCAGCAGGTCCACCGGGCCGGACAGCGCATCCGGCGTATTGAGCATCACCGGTTGTGCGCCCCAGATGATGCGCACCAGCTCATTGGAAATCAGGATCAGGGCGAAGGTCGCCAGCACCTGGGTCATGTGATCGCGCTGATACAGCCGGCGCAGGATCGACACTTCCAGCAGCATGCCGACCGCTGCGGTGGCCAGCACCGCCAGCGGCAGTCCGATCCAGTACGAGCCGCTGGCCTGGGTGAGCGTGGCCATGAGATAGGCCCCGACCATGTACAGCGAGCCGTGCGCCAGGTTGATCATGTCCATGATGCCGAACACCAGCGTCAGGCCGGCGGCGAGCAGAAACAGCATCAGACCGAACTGCAGTCCGTTGAGTGACTGCTCGAGGATCAGTATCCAGGACATGGTGTAGCCCGTCGGCGACCAGCGCGGTGCAGTGCAGCCTTACTTCAGCGGGCATTCCTTGGCATAGGCATCACCATGGTTGGTGAAGATGGTGCCCATGGACTTGTTGGTCAGTACACCCTGGGCGTTCTTGCCGATCACCCGCAGGTAGTAGTTCTGGATCGGGAAGCCGTTGTTGGCCAGGCGATATTCGCCCCGGGTCGACTTGAGCTTGGCCGACTTCAGCGCCTTCATGAAGCTCTCGCGATCCTCGATCTTGCCCTTGACTGCCTTCACCGCATTGTCGATATGCAGCGCGGCGTCATAACCCTGCGAGGCATAGATCGAGGGCTGGCGCTTGAATTCCTTGACGAATTCCGGCACGAAACGCTGGTTCTCGGCGTTGTCCATGTCGGGTGACCACTGGCTGGTGTTGAAGATGCCGAGCATGGCATCGCCCACGGCAGGAATGGTGTCCTGGTCAGCCGAGAAGCCCGGCAGCAGCAGGGTGATGTCCTTGGACAGGCCCGAGGCCACGAACTGTTTGACGAAGTTGATGCCCATGCCGCCGGGGAAGAACACATACAGCGCCTCGGGCTTGGCAGCGCGCAACTGCGCCAGCTCGGCGGCGAAGTCCAGCTGACCAAGCTTGACGTACACCTCGTCGACGATCTTGCCCTTGTAGAAGCGCTTGAAGCCGGCGGCGGCATCCTTGCCGGCCGGGTAGTTCGGCGCCATGAAGTAGGCGTTCTTGTAGCCCTTGGCGGTAGCGTGCTGGCCGGCCGCTTCATGGTTGGCATCGTTTTGCCAGGCGGCTGACACAAACCACGGGCTGCAGCCCTTGCCTGCCAGTTGCGACGGACCGGCATTGGCCGAGATGAAGGGGATCTTCGATTCAAATGCCACCGGTGCTGCGGCCAACAGAATGTTGGAATAGATGATGCCGGTCATGATGTCGACCCGCTCGCGCTTGGCAAAGCGATCGGCGATTTGTTTGCCCGCCTCGGGGTTGAACTGATCGTCACCGATGATGACTTCTGCCGGCAGATTGCCCAGCTTGTTGTTGAGGTGGCGCAGCGCCAGATTGAAGCCGTCGCGGACATCAATGCCGGGCGCACCGGCCGGGCCGGAGAGGGTGGTGACCAGTCCGACCTTGATCTTGTCGGCGGCCTGTGCTGCGGGCAGGGTGGCCATCAGTGTGGCCAGTGTGGCGAGGGAGCAGGCTGTCGCAGTCAGCACGGGACGCAGCAGGGGATGCAGTAAGGGACGCAGGGCTTTTCGCATGATGTTGATCCGCCTCAAGATAAAGTGAGCGTGCATTCTAGCGCGATGCGTTGCCGGGATCGGTTTCGACTAACATTCCCGGCCGCTGTTGTTCACGCGGACCACGTGCACCCCGAATCTGCAATGGCTTGTAAGGAAGGAGCTGATATGGCGTTCTTGCGTAATGCCTGGTACATGGCTGGCTGGGCCAGCGAGCTCGCGCCCGGCGCCTTGCTCGCCCGTACCATCTGTGACGATCCGATCGTGCTGTATCGCGACGCCGCCGGCCAGGTGGCGGCGCTGGAGGACCGCTGCTGTCATCGGCACTACCCGCTGTCGGCGGCCGGTGAGGTCATCGGTGGCAATCTGCAATGTGGCTATCACGGCTTTCAATACGACGGCAGCGGCCGTTGCGTGAAGATTCCTTCGCAGACGCACATTCCTGATAACGCCCGTGTGCGCAGCTATCCGCTGATCGAGCGCTACCGCTGCCTGTGGATCTGGATGGGCGATGCCGCGCGTGCCGATGCAGCGCAAATCCCCGAACTGGGCTTTCTCGACGACCCGGCCTGGGGCTGGCGCGGTACGCTCTATCCGGTCAAGGGCAGCTACAAGTTTGTGATTGAGAACCTG
>CAIPUP010000128.1 GCA_903868285.1 uncultured beta proteobacterium | reverse complement strand
TGCAGTGGTGTCCAGGCCGAAATCCGCATGCTGTTCGAAGGGCAAGGCCAGCGCCGACAGGGTCTGGCGGGTACGTAGCGCCGGACTTGCCAGCAGGCGGATATCCCCGGGCAGATGGCGTCGCAGCCAGTCGGCCATGCCATGCGCATCGCGCTGGCCTTGAGGGGTGAGTTGGCGTTCTTCATCACGACGTCCGATATGCGGGTTCTCGGCTTCGGCATGTCGCCACAGAATCAGTTCCATTGGTGTTCTCGCTGCGGGTTGATCGGTGCGGACCGCAGCGTATCATCCGGCGCTGGGCCGTATTTCGAGCAATGCGGTGAAACATCAGGAGGAGTGCAACATGCCAATTCGATCGAGCAAGACCGCGAAGGCCGGCAAGGCCATCAGTGCCAGCAAGGGTGACAGCGTCTACAAGGTAATCGAGGTCATCGGGACCAGCACCGTATCTTGGGAGCAGGCGGCGATCAACGCTGTCAAGGTGGCATCGCAATCATTGCGGGATCTGCGCATTGCCGAGGTGGTGAAGCAGGACATGGTGGTGGAAAAAGGCAAGGTCACTGCCTTTCGCACCCGCGTCATGCTGTCGTTCAAATATTCAGGCTGAGCTTCGCACTGAAGCTAGGGCCGATCCAGGCGCTCTGAGACCGTACTCAGCCCAGGCTGGCATCCTCGCGATGCGGGCAGGGCTGACGTGAACAGTCGGCGTACAGATAGAGCGAATGATCGCGGATGGCAAAGCCGCGTTCTTTGGCAATCTTGTCCTGACGCTGTTCGATTTCCGGGTCGAGAAATTCTTCCACGCGGCCGCATTGCAGACACACCAGATGGTCGTGATGCCCGCCTTGATTGAGTTCGAACACCGCTTTGCCAGATTCGAAGTGATGGCGTTGCAGTAACCCGGCCTGTTCGAACTGCGTGAGCACCCGGTACACCGTGGCCAGGCCGACATCCAGTCCTTCGCCCATCAACGTGCGATAGACATCTTCGGCGCTCATATGGCGTGTCCTGCCACTCTCGAACAAATTGAGAATGCGTACCCGCGGTGCGGTGGCTTTCAAGCCGGTGTTGTTAATTCCGGAGGTCTTGTAGTCGGGCGGCATGAGTAATCCAGAGGGTGAGTTGAGCCTTTCCGCTATCATATAGCGACCGTCTTGCAACAATGTTGTTTTCAATAATGCGCCATGACAAGGAGAAGTTATCGTGGCTGATGATCAACGACCCCTGTCATTTCCGCACGCTTTGCTGATCGTTGCAGTTTCCCTGCTGGCTGGCTGCGCTTCCAGTGGCTTCACCCTGCCAAAAATTCCAGGCATTGAAGCCCACCGCATGGAGATACAGCAGGGCAATTACGTAACCCAGGAAATGATTGCCAAACTGCAGCCCGGCATGACGCGCGATCAGGTGCGATTTGTTCTGGGAACGCCCTTGGTTGCGGATGCCTTCCATGCGGATCGCTGGGATTACATGTTCCGCAGGCAGCGCGCCAATTCCAAGGAAATTGAACAGCGCCGCATTGTGATTTTCTTTGATGATGGTCGACTCAGCCGTATCGAGGGTGATGTCACCCCGGCTGCCGATTCCAAGTAAACCCTGAACAAAGGCTGTGTGCCGACAGGCAACAGTGTTCCAGTTCCGTAGGAGAAAACCATGGCGTTGAAGGTCGTGATTGCCGGTGCCAGCGGCAAGATGGGGCGTTGTCTGATTGAGGCCGTTACTGCTGAAGGAATGGTGTTGCACGCTGCGCTGGACGCGCCCGGCAGCGTGGCAATTGGCCAGAGGCTGGGGCAACTGGGTATTGATGCCGGTGCAGAGGCTGCGCATGTCGTGGTTACGGATGATGTGGCGCAGGCGCTGCGTGGCGCCGACTGTCTGATCGATTTCACCCGGCCAGAGGCTACCCTTGCTTACCTTGCGCAGTGCGTTCAGCAAAAGGTGGCCGTGGTGATCGGTACCACCGGCTTTGACACGGCCGGCAAGGATGCCATCAAGGCTGCTGCGACGGACATCGGTGTTGTGTTTGCACCGAACATGGCAATCGGTGTGAACGCCACCTTCAAGCTGGCCGAGATGGCAGCGAAAATTCTTGGTGATGCTTACGACGTTGAAATCATCGAAGCGCATCACCGCTGGAAGGTGGATGCGCCTTCGGGTACTGCGCTGAAGCTGGGTGAGGTCGTGGCTAATGCACTCGGACGCGATCTGTCCAAGGTGGCGCAACACGGTCGGGAGGGTCACACCGGTGTGCGTGATGACAAGAGCATTGTGTTTCATGCCCTGCGTGGCGGCGATATCGTCGGCGATCACACCGTGGTGTTCGCTGGTCTGGGTGAACGGGTGGAAGTCACTGTGCGTTCGCAAAGCCGCATGACCTACGCCTTGGGCGCACTGCGTGCGGCAGCGTTCCTTGCCAATCAAGGCAAGGGGCTGTTCGACATGCAGGATGTGCTGGGCCTGCAGTGATGTACGGAGTGGAAATTCGGTACCTGCTGCGGCGACTGCCGACACTTGCCCTCGGATTGGTTGCTTGTTTGGGTGCCTGTTTGCCTGCTGCGGCCCAGGAGGGCAAGGGTGATGTGGTGTATGTACCCACGCCGCAAATCGTGGTCGACAGCATGCTCAACATGGCAAAACTGGGCCCGCAGGATTACCTGATCGATCTTGGCTCCGGTGACGGGCGGGTGGTGGTGACTGCCACCAAGAACTATGGTGCCCGGGCACTGGGTGTGGATCTCGACCAGCAACTGCTGCAACTGGCGCGGGAAACCGCGCGTCTGAGTGGCGTGTCCGAGCGTGCCCGGTTTGTTGAGCAGAACCTGTTCGAGACCGACCTCTCTGGTGCCACCGTCATCACCAGCTACCTGCTGCCGAGCATGAACCTCAAGCTGCGGCCAAAGCTTCTGGCTTTGCCGCCGGGAACCCGTATCGTCACGCATGACTATCACTTCGGTGACTGGATACCGGATGAGCGCAAGACGCTAGATGTCCCGGAGAAAAAAGTTGGTGATCCCGGCAAGAGCTATGTGTACCTATGGGTGGTGCCAGAGCAGGTCGAGGGCAACTGGCAGCTGGATCTGACCCAATTACAGCTGGACCTGCCCGGCATTCCAGCGAAATCGGCAGTGCAGTTGACCCAGCGGTTTCAGATGATCGAAGGCCAATGGTTGGCCGGTTCGGTGCGCATGGCGCTGCAGCGTGCCCGAGTGAGCGGTAAACAGATCAGTTTTCAGCTCCCTCTCGGTGACATCCTGCGCATGCTGTCCGGTGCAACGCAGATGCGGCCGGCCGTGCCGGCCGCTGCACGACCGGTGTTCGGGCCACAGGCAGTGCTGGAATTCGATGGCCGGCGTGACGGCAATGTGTTGCGCGGCGAGGTGCGCATCCGCCGCCAGGATGGCGGTGCGGTGGTTTCGAATGCACGCGCCTGGAGTGCAGTGATGGTGGATATGCGACTGGCGCCTGTGCGTACGCCTTGAGCGTATTTCTATGGCTGCATGAACGCTGCTTGCAAGGTCTGCTCGCGCTGTAATCAGGGGCGCTACCGGCTGACTGGGCTATAATCAGAGACCCGATTCAAACGCTATTCGAAAGTCGCTGCGGTCGCAGTCGCGGTCGCAGATCAGGTCGCATTCATCAGCCCCGGAGTCCGCAGTTGCCAACCACCAAGCCCGCCATCCTCGCCCTTGCAGATGGCACGGTATTTCGTGGCATCTCCATTGGCGCAGACGGACTTTCCTCCGGCGAGGTGGTGTTCAACACCGCCATGACCGGTTACCAGGAAATCCTCACCGATCCGTCTTATTGCCGTCAGATTGTCACGCTGACTTATCCGCATATCGGCAATACCGGCACCAATGCCGAGGATGAAGAATCCACTGCAGTGCATGCTGCCGGTCTGGTGATTCGTGATCTGCCATTACGGGTATCGAATTTTCGTAACACGCAACCGCTGGATGACTATCTGCGCCAGCGCGGCATTCGTGGCATTGCCGGTATTGATACCCGCAAACTGACACGCATTCTGCGCGATGGCGGTGCGCAGTCGGGGGCGCTCCTCGCCGGGTCGGATGATGCGGCGGCGGCCTTGTCTGCGGCACGAGCCTTTCCCGGGCTGGTTGGCATGGATCTCGCCAAAGAGGTTTCTACCGGCAAAGCCTATGCATGGACCCAGGGGGGCTGGACACTCGGCAAGGGTTTCCAGGACAGCACATCGGCGCGCTTTCATGTCGTAGCCTGGGATTACGGCATCAAACGCAACATCCTTCGCATGCTGGCCGAGCGTGGATGCCGGGTCACTGTGCTGCCAGCGCAGACCCCGGCGGCACAGGCGCTGGCGCTCAAGCCGGATGGGGTGTTCCTGTCCAATGGTCCGGGCGATCCCGAGCCTTGTGACTATGCAATAACAGCCATTCGCGAAGTGCTTGAAAACACACGCATTCCTGTTTTTGGTATCTGTCTTGGTCATCAACTGATGGCGCTGGCCTCGGGTGCTCGCACCATGAAAATGAAGTTCGGTCATCACGGTGGCAATCACCCGGTCAAGGATCTGGATACCGGGCTGGTAGCGATTACGGCGCAGAACCATGGTTTCGCGGTGGATCCGGATAGTCTGCCGCCGACCTTGCGACCGACCCATCGCTCGCTGTTTGATGGCTCCCTGCAAGGCCTGGCGCGCACTGACAGGCCGGCGTTCTGTTTTCAGGGGCATCCCGAAGCCAGCCCCGGGCCACATGACATTGGCTATCTGTTCGACCGGTTCGTGACCATGATGGAGCAGGCTGGCGCCTGATACCCGATGCCAAAGCGCACAGACATTCGTTCCATACTCATCATCGGTGCCGGTCCGATCGTTATCGGTCAGGCGTGCGAATTCGATTACTCCGGTGCCCAGGCCTGCAAGGCGCTGCGCGCCGAGGGCTATCGCGTGATCCTGGTCAACTCCAACCCGGCCACCATCATGACTGACCCGGAGATGGCCGATGTCACCTACATCGAGCCGATCACCTGGCAAACGGTGGCCTCGATCATCGAGCGTGAACGTCCGGATGCCTTGCTACCCACCATGGGCGGCCAGACTGCGCTCAATTGCGCGCTTGAACTGGATGCACATGGCGTACTGGATCAATTCAAAGTCGAAATGATCGGTGCGCGCAAGGAAGCCATTGATAAAGCCGAAGACCGTCTGAAGTTCAAGCAAGCCATGACACGTATCGGTCTTGGCAGTGCGCGCTCGGCGGTAGCGCACAGCATGGACGAGGCGTTCCAGGTGCAGGCCGATATCGGCTTTCCGGCCATCATCCGTCCGTCATTCACCATGGGCGGTTCGGGCGGTGGCATTGCCTATAACCGGGAAGAATTCATTGCCATCTGCGAGCGGGGCCTGGCGGCATCACCGACCAGCGAACTGCTGATCGAGGAAAGTCTCATCGGCTGGAAAGAGTTCGAGATGGAGGTGGTGCGCGATCGAGCAGACAACTGCATCATTGTTTGCTCGATTGAAAACCTCGATCCCATGGGTGTGCACACGGGTGATTCGATTACCGTTGCGCCAGCTCAGACGCTGACCGATCGCGAGTATCAGATCATGCGCGATGCCTCGATCGCGGTACTGCGCGAGATTGGTGTCGACACTGGCGGTTCCAACGTGCAATTCGCAGTCAACCCGGCTGATGGCCGCATGATCGTTATCGAGATGAATCCGCGCGTATCGCGCTCCTCGGCACTTGCCTCCAAGGCGACCGGTTTTCCCATTGCCAAAATCGCTGCCAAGCTGGCGGTGGGTTACACCCTGGACGAACTGGCCAACGACATTACCGGCGGTGCCACCCCGGCATCATTCGAGCCCAGCATCGACTATGTCGTGACCAAGGTGCCGCGCTTTGCCTTCGAGAAATTTCCCCAGGCCAATGATCGTCTGACGACGCAGATGAAGTCGGTCGGTGAGGTCATGGCGATAGGTCGTACTTTCCAGGAGTCGTTCCAGAAGGCCTTGCGCGGACTTGAGGTCGGGGTTGATGGGCTGAATCAGAAGACCACCGATCGTGAAACGCTGGAAAAAGAATTGGGCGAGCCGGGCCCGGAACGCATCTGGTATGTCGGCGATGCGTTTGAAAACGGCCTGAGTCTGGATGAGGTGTATCGCCTGACCGGAATTGATCCCTGGTTCCTGGCGCAGATCGAGGACATCGTTCAGGCCGAAATGGAGCTGGATGATCAGCAGCTCGATCAGCTGGATGCAGCGCATTTGCGTGCGCTCAAGCGCAAGGGCTTCTCCGATCGTCGCCTGGCCAAGCTGTTGCAATGCACCGAGGGCGCAGTGCGTGGCAAACGCCATGCACTGGGTGTGCGACCGGTCTACAAGCGCGTGGATACCTGTGCTGCCGAGTTTTCAACCCGCACTGCCTATATGTACTCCACCTACGAGGAGGAGTGCGAATCGGCACCAACCCAGCGCAAGAAGGTGATGGTGCTGGGTGGTGGGCCGAACCGCATTGGTCAGGGCATCGAATTCGATTATTGCTGCGTGCATGCCGCGCTGGCTTTGCGTGAGGATGGTTTTGAAACCATCATGGTCAACTGCAATCCGGAGACGGTGTCGACCGACTATGACACCTCAGATCGGTTGTACTTCGAGCCACTGACGCTGGAAGACGTGCTGGAGATCGTCGAACTGGAAAAGCCTTTCGGCGTGATCGTGCAGTTCGGTGGCCAGACACCGCTGAAGCTGGCGCGTGATCTTGCTGCAGCCGGTGTGCCGATCATCGGTACCACGCCGGACATGATCGATGCCGCTGAAGATCGCGAGCGTTTTCAGCAGTTGCTGCAGACCATCGACTTGCTGCAGCCGCCCAATCGCACTGCGCGTACCGAGGCTGATGCCACGCGCCTGGCCGATGAGATCGGTTATCCACTGGTGGTGCGCCCGAGCTATGTGCTGGGTGGTCGGGCGATGGAAATCGTGCATGAGCGCGCCGAGCTGGAGCGCTACATGCGCGAGGCGGTCAAGGTTTCCAACGACAGCCCGGTACTGCTTGACCGGTTCCTGAACGACGCCATCGAGATCGATGTGGATTGCGTCTCGGACGGCAAGACGGTGTTTGTCGGCGGCATCATGGATCACATTGAGCAAGCCGGAGTCCACTCGGGTGATTCGGCCTGCTCATTGCCGCCTTATTCACTGGCCTCGCATGTCGAGCGCGAGATTCGCCGTCAGTCCATCGCGCTGGCGCGCGGCTTGAATGTTGTTGGTTTGATGAATGTCCAGTTCGCGGTACAGCGTGACACGGTGTATGTGCTGGAGGTCAACCCGCGCGCTTCGCGTACGGTGCCCTTTGTTTCCAAGGCGACCGGTCTGCCATTGGCCAAGATTGCCGCGCGCTGCATGGCCGGCATCAGTCTGGCCGAGCAGGGTGTAGGTGCGGAGGTTGTGCCACGCTATTTCTCGGTCAAGGAAGCGGTGTTTCCCTTCGCCAAGTTCCCTGGCGTGGATACCATCCTCGGGCCGGAAATGAAGTCGACCGGTGAAGTCATGGGGGTGGGTTATACCTTCGGTGAGGCCTTCGTGAAATCCCAGTTGGCGGCAGGCATACGCTTGCCGGAAGGCGGCAGGGCGTTCATTAGTGTGCGTGACTCGGACAAGCTGGCTGCGGTGGAAGTGGCGCGGGCACTGGTGGAGCAGGGTTTCAGCCTGCTGGCCACCAAGGGCACAGCGGCCGTTCTTGCAGCGCACGGCATGAGTGTCACCCGCATCAATAAGGTGGCCGAAGGACGGCCGCATGTGGTCGACATGATCAAGAACGGTGACATCGCCCTGATCGTCAACACCGTCGAGGAACGCCGCAATGCGGTGACCGATTCGCGCTCGATTCGTGTCAGTGCACTGGCGCAGCGTGTGGCCTACTACACCACCATTGCTGGCGCGCGAGCGGCCTGTGCTGGCATACGGCAGATGGGCGCGTTGCAGCCCTATGACTTGCAGAGTCTGCACGCCTCATTGGCGCACGCTTGATCAACTGGCTTTGTTCGGTGGAATCTGCGTAACCGACCTGCATTGTCAGCCGGTTTGCGCTGCCCTCGTTGGCGCTGACTTCCATGGCGCGCTAACTGGGTGTGTTAAGGTCTCGCCCCTCGCGTTGGCCGTCCTGGCCAGCCTGCGGCTTCTTTTTCGGATGGTTCATGGCCAACATACCGCTTACTGTCAATGGTGCAGAACTGCTGCGTGCCGAGTTGCATCGTCTCAAGACCGTCGACCGTCCGGATGCTATTCAGGCCATTGCCGAGGCCCGCTCACACGGTGATCTGTCGGAGAACGCTGAATACGATGCGGCCAAAGAACGGCAGAGCTTCATCGAGGGCCGGATTCTGGAGGTTGAATCGAAGCTGTCCAATGCACAGATCATCGACCCCAAATTGCTCGATACCGATGGTCGTTGCGTTTTCGGTGCCACGGTCGATCTGGAAGATATGCAAGGTGGCGATCCGGTGACCTATCAGATCGTTGGTGACGACGAGGCCGACATCAAGAAGTCCAAGGTCTCGATCAGCTCGCCGGTGGCGCGTGCACTGATTGGCAAATATGCGGGTGATCAGGTCGAAGTGCAGGCCCCGGGCGGGGTTCGTCGCTACGAAATTCTGGACGTTCGTTACGAGTAATTGCAGGTGTTGCGGCTAATTACGCAGTCTCGACTGGCGGGGCCGACCAGCTGAGCGTCGACTGTGATTTAGTCGCGCGAGAATTTTTTGGCCCTGCTGCCGCCGCTACGGGCCGCACCAGTGCGTGCTGCCGACGGCCTGGCAGTTTTGCGCACGCTGCGTTTTTCCGGCTTGGCCCAGATGCTGCCACTGGCGGTGCTCTTGGCGCTGTCACGGCGCCGTGGCTTGTCTTCGCCGCGCTGGCGCGCATCGGGTGACCGACCGCCAGGTTTGCGTCCGGTGCCCGCTCTGGCATTGCGCGCCGCAATCTGCAGCGCTTTGGCAGCCCGCGCTTCTTTGGCGCGCAGCACCGGACTGGAGCGAAACACCACCAGCATTTTGCCGATGTGTTGTACCGCCATGGCGCCAGTGCGCGCACAAAGCTCGGTCAGTATCTGTTCGCGTTGCTCCCGCTCTGCGTTCACACGCAGTTTTACAAGTTCATGTGCCAGCAGGCTGCGCTCCAGTTCGGCCAAGACGCCATCGGTGAGGCCGGCATTGCCGACCATCACGCTGGGATCTAAACCGTGGGCTTGTGCTTTCAACACCTTGCGGCGCTGTGGAGACAGTTGCCCGTCGATTACGTCCGGTTGCGGCGCCTTTGGCTTGGGTTTTCTTGTTGTGGGCCGGGTGACGGAGGGTCGCACTGTAGAATTGTCGTTTGTCATTCCTCGATTCTATCCGGCTTGAAGAAGCATCGCAGTAATCCTTCCTGGATTCGTTCGCATCTCAACGATCCCTATGTGCGCGAAGCCCAGCTGCGCGGCTTTCGTTCGCGCGCCGCATTCAAATTGACCGAAATCGATGACCGTGACCATCTGTTCGCGCCGGGGCAGGTGGTGGTGGATCTGGGCGCTGCGCCGGGCTCTTGGTCGCAGGTCATTGCAGAGCGGGTGGGCAGCAAGGGCTGTGTGCTGGCCATTGATCTGTTGCCCTTGGAGCCTATGCCGGGTGTTCAGGTGATTCAGGGGGATTTCCGCGAGCAGGCGGTGCTGCAGCAGCTCACCGTGGCGTTGCAGCGGCGGCCGGTGGATGTGGTGGTGTCCGACATGGCACCCAATATTTCCGGCATTGCCGCCAGCGACCAGGCGCGCCATGCCCATTTGTGCGAGTTGGCGCTGGAATTTGCGCTGGATCACTTGCGGCCCGAAGGGGCTTTCCTGGTCAAGGCCTTTCAGGGATCGGGGTTTCAGGAGTTTCACGCCAGCCTGAAGCAGTCTTTCACCCAGGTCAGTTCCCGCAAGCCGCTGGCCTCGCGCGAGCGTTCGCCCGAGATGTATCTATTGGCACGTGGTTTACGGAGAACCTGATCCGGGCTTGCAATCTGCCCATCTGTCCACATCTAAACGCTTGTGAGGCCTGTCAAAGCTCGGCTTCTGGGTCGGATTTCCGGGCTGAGTTGGGTATTTTCGTTAGAATGAATCTTCCTGCGGTGGTCTGGTCTGTTTTTGATCGCATTGCCATCACCGCATCCCCGCGTGAGTGCCCGTCCCGGGCCCGAGCGGGGTTCCTGAATCAGGAGCCAAGTTGAACAACAATCTTTTCAAGAATCTCGTGATCTGGCTGGTCATCGGTTTGGTATTGATGACGGTATTCAACCAGTTCAGCAATCGCCAGGTGACCCAGGCGCCGATGGAGTATTCACAGTTCATCGACGATGTGAAGAATGGGCGTATCTCCAAGGCGCTGATCGAGGGCCGAATTATCAAGGCCACGACCACCGATGGCAAGCGTGTCACGGTCTACTCGCCCGGCGACATCTGGATGGTGTCCGATCTGCTCAAGTACGGCGTGAAGATCGAAGCCAAGCCGGAAGAAGAGCCCTCACTGCTCATGAACATTTTTGTGTCCTGGTTCCCGATGCTGCTGCTGATCGGTGTTTGGGTATTTTTCATGCGCCAGATGCAGGGCGGTGGTCGTGGTGGGGCGTTTTCCTTTGGCAAGTCGCGCGCGCGCATGCTGGACGAGTCCAACAACACGGTTACCTTTGCTGACGTTGCGGGCTGCGAGGAGGCCAAGGAAGAAGTCTCGGAGTTGGTGGACTTCTTGCGCGATCCTTCGAAGTTCCAGAAGCTGGGCGGGCGCATTCCCAAAGGCGTGCTGATGGTTGGCAATCCGGGTACCGGCAAAACCTTGTTGGCGCGCGCCATTGCCGGTGAAGCCAAGGTACCGTTCTTTTCTATCTCGGGTTCTGACTTTGTGGAAATGTTCGTGGGTGTCGGTGCGGCCCGCGTGCGCGACATGTTCGAGCAAGCCAAGAAGCAGGCGCCCTGCATTGTTTTCATTGATGAAATTGATGCGGTGGGACGTCAGCGTGGCGCCGGTTTGGGCGGTGGTAACGATGAACGCGAGCAGACCCTGAACCAGATGCTGGTGGAGATGGACGGCTTTGAAGGCACCACCGGGGTGATTGTGATTGCAGCCACCAACCGGCCGGATGTGCTCGATCCCGCGCTGTTGCGTCCGGGGCGTTTTGACCGGCAGGTGGTGGTGCCGCTGCCCGATATTCGTGGCCGCGAGGAAATCGTCAAGGTGCATATGCGCAAAGTGCCGGTGGCGCCGGATGTGCGCCCGGACATCATTGCCCGCGGCACGCCCGGTTTCTCTGGCGCAGACCTGGCCAACCTGGTGAACGAGGCGGCATTGTTCGCGGCGCGTGGCAACAAGCGCCTGGTGGACATGGAAGACTTCGAGCGCGCCAAGGACAAGATCATGATGGGTGCGGAGCGCCGCTCCATGGTCATGACCGAAGATGAGCGTCGCACCACGGCCTATCACGAGTCTGGTCATGCGGTGGTGGCCAAGCTGCAGCCCAAGGCCGACCCGGTGCATAAAGTGACGATCATTCCGCGCGGCCGTGCCTTGGGCCTGACCATGCAATTGCCGGAGCAGGACCGATATGCCTATGACCGGGAATACCTGCTCAACCGCATTGCCGTGCTGTTTGGCGGACGCATCGCCGAGGAGGTGTTCATGAATCAAATGACCACCGGCGCCTCCAACGATTTTGAGCGTGCCACGCAGATGGCGCGTGACATGGTCACCCGTTACGGCATGTCGGACGCACTCGGTCCGATGGTGTATGGCGAGAACGAGGGCGAGGTGTTCCTGGGTCGTTCGGTGACCACGCACAAGAACATGTCCGAGGCGACGCTGCAGAAAGTCGATCAGGAAATCCGACGCATCATCGACCAGCAATATTCGCTGGCCCGCAAAGCGCTGGAGGATAACCGCGACAAGGTCGAAGCCATGGCGCAGGCCTTGCTGGAATGGGAAACGCTGGATGCGGAGCAGATCCAGGACATCATGGAGGGCAAGTCGCCCCGTCCGCCCAAGCCGGTTACGCCGAACGCGCCGCGTCCGCCTGCCAGTCCTGCTGCTGGCGGTGGTGCCGCCGAGCAGGCTGCGCCTGCGGCCTGACGCCGGCTCGTGACTGGCGCATCGGGCAAGCCTGGGGTCAGCGAGAGGCAAACAGCGACGCAAGCGCACAAGGCTGGGCAGATATTGCGCTGCGGCCGCTTCGATCTGCCCGCGCATAGACCGCTGATCATGGGGGTGGCGAATGCCACCCCCGATTCATTTTCAGACGCCGGGCAATTCCTCTCGACCCAGGCCGTGATCGATCATGCCTGGCAGTTGATCGATGCAGGTGCCGACATCCTTGATATCGGTGGTGAATCCACCCGTCCTGGTGCGCAGCCGGTGACTGAAGCCGATGAACTGGCGCGCATCCTGCCTGTGCTGCGTGCCTGTCGCGATGCCGCGGTACCGATCTCCGTCGACAGCATGAAGTCTGCGGTGATGCGCATTGCGCTGGCCGAAGGCGCCAGCATGATCAACGATGTCAATGCGCTGCAGTTGCCCGGTGCGATGCAGGCGGTTGCCGATTCCGATTGCCTGCTCTGTCTGATGCACATGCAGGGTGAGCCGCGCAGCATGCAAGTCGATCCTTGCTATGACGATGTGGTGAGTGAGGTTGCACAATTCCTGCAGCAGCGGGCAGAGGCCTGTGTTCGATTTGGCATTGATCCCGCACGTATCGTGCTCGATCCTGGTTTTGGTTTCGGCAAGACTTTGCAGCACAACCTGGCGTTATTGCGTGGCTTA
>CAIPUP010000127.1 GCA_903868285.1 uncultured beta proteobacterium | reverse complement strand
TGCGCGCAGGCACCGAGGGATGCACCACCAGCACAAACGGGCCCTGTGATAGTTGCACGATGGGCGTGATGTCGTTGGCCGAATCCCAGGACAACTTGTACAAGCTGGGATTGACGGTATAGCTGCCGGCGATGAGCAAGAGCGTGTAGCCATCAGCGGCGGCGCGTACCGCGAATTCGGCACCCAGATTGCCGCCGGCACCCGGCTTGTTCTCGACCAGCACCTGCTGCCCCAGGCGCTCGGAGAGCTTTTGCGCGATCAGACGGCCGATGAGATCGCTGCCACCACCAGGGGCGAAGGGCACAATCACGCGCACCGGTCGGCTGGGATAGCTTTGCGCCATCAGCGATCGCGTAGCGCCAATGAAGGCCAACACCATCAAGCACAAAATGCCCACAGCGCGACTATTCATCACAGCGCGATCAATATTTGAAAAAGCAATCGATTACTCACGCGCCTGCAGCCTTCTCTCCTGTTGCTGCCACAAGTTGGCATAGCTACCAGCCGCCGCCAACAGCGATGTATGCGAACCGGTTTCCACCACCCGGCCCTGCTCGAACACCACGATCTGATCAGCATGGATGGCATCGCGCAACTGATGCGTCACCAGCACCGTGGTGCGTCGCTGCATTACCTGCAACAAGGTTTCAATCACCGCCCGTCCGGTGCTGGCATCCAGGGCGCTGGTGGGCTCATCCAGCACCAACAGGCAAGGGTCACGCACCAAGGCGCGGGCAATGGCGATGCGTTGGCGCTGACCGCCGGAGCAGGTATCGGCAGAGACGGATGTGCCATAGCCTGCGGGCAGACTTTCAATCCAGTCTGCAATACCGGCAGCACGCGCTGCCTGTTGCACTTGCGTATCACTGGCCGCCAATAATCCGGCGCGGATGTTGTCGGCGATGCTGGCATGGAACAACAGGCTGTCCTGAAACACGGCGCTGGTACCTGCCCAGTACTGTTCCAACGGAAGGCCTTGCAGATCGTGGCCATTGATCAGCACCCGCCCGTGTTTGGGCTGTTGCAAGCCCAACAGCAACTGTACCGCCGTGCTTTTGCCAGAACCGCTGCCACCGACGAAGGCAGTGAGTGTGCCCGGCGCGATTTCCAGAGTGATCTCGCGCAACTGATCTGATGCCCGCACCGTCGATTCCGTCGCAGCCACATCGTCATCGGGCTGTGTCGTCGGATAGCGAAAGCTCAAGGATTCAAAACGGATTGCTGGCGCTTGCGTAAACAGCGCTGGAACTGGTGCATTGTCAGCATCAGCATCCCCGGCCGACACCGGCACATGACCGGGCGACTGCTGCAATGCCTGTATTCGTCGCATGCTGGCGGACACGCTCACCAGGCGAGAGAAGGCCGTAGCAAACGAATACGAATGTCCAGCCAGTGAAGAGAACAGCAGGTAGAACGACACCAGCGCGCCGGTGGTCATATCGCCGCGCACCAGCATCCAGCACCCCACGGCCAGCACGATGACATCGATCAGCTCCACCGCAATCCACGGCACACGGTTGCTGAAATAGCTGTAGATGTTGTAGCGGCGAGTGCTGACCTGTATTTCCTGGTTCAGCGC
>CAIPUP010000126.1 GCA_903868285.1 uncultured beta proteobacterium | reverse complement strand
GAAGAGGCCGATGCACGTGCCGCGCGCCTGCGCAAGTTCGAGGACTTCTACCTCACCACCGGCATGTCGACCTCGGATGACCTGTCGGCGCTGGAGGCCACCCACACCGGCAGCTATGCCCGTGCCGCACAGTGGAATGACTTCGCACGCGGCATCAAGGCCATCCAGACCGATCAGGGCGCGGATGCGGCCAAGCTCGGCTTCACCGCCAGGACCCGCACCGACAACTGGGACCATGAAGCACTGTTTCATGGCTTCTATCGCCACTGGCGCGATCAACTGCTGAAAGCCGGCCTGTAAACCATGACCAACACCAAGCAAGCCGCTGCGGCGGAAGACATCAGCCGCGAGGCCGCCGCCGAACTGATCTACCGTGAAGCCATGCTGCTGGACCAGCACCAGTGGGAAGAGTGGCTGTCGCTCTACACCACCGATGCGGTGTTCTGGATGCCCAGCTGGGGCAGCGAGTCCGAGCTCATCACCGATCCGGAGCTGGAACTGAACCTGATCTACTTCAAGAACCGTGACGGCCTGGAGGACCGGGTGTTCCGGATTGAATCGGGCGACTCCTTTGCCACCGTGCCGATGGATCGCACCGCCCATGTCGTGGGCAGCGTGCTGGTCACCGGTCGCGAGCCGGGGCAAATCAGCCTGCGTGCCAGCTGGATCGTGCATTGCTATGGCCTGCATGGATCGCAGACGCGTGGCGGCTGGTATGAGTACCTGCTGCGCCAGACCGCGGAAGGCCTGCGCATCGCACGCAAGAAAATCGTCATGATCGACGACCGTCTGGTCGGCCCGGTCGACATCTATCACGTCTGAGCACGACCCCGATGCAGGCTCTGTGCAAGATCGCTCCGACCCAGGGTGGCATCGGCCTGCGCCAGCTGGACATCCCGCAACCCGGCCCGGGCGAAGTTCGCATCCGGGTGGCTGCAGCGGGCATCTGCGGCACCGACATGCAGATCTGGAACTGGGCCCCGCGCATGGCCCGACGCATGCAGTTGCCGCGCGTGCTGGGACATGAAATCTCCGGCGTGATCGATGCCCTGGGGCCTGGGCTGGCGCACCCCGCCGGAGTCAACGACAAGACCGGCCGCAGCCCGCTGCAGTGCGGCGACCATGTCAGCCTGGAGTCGCACGTGTATTGCGGCCATTGCCGCCAGTGCCATACCGGCCGCGCCCACCTATGCGCCAGCACCAGCTATCCCGGCATCGATTTCGACGGCGGCTTTGCCGTGTATGTGGTGGTGCCCGCCAGCATCGTTTGGGTCAATCCGCCCGATCTGCCGCATGACATCGCCGCCATGCTCGAGCCCTGTGGCATCGCCGTGCATGCCAGCCTGGCCGGCAGCGGCGTGGCCGGCCAGAGCGTGCTGATTAACGGCTGCGGCCCGATCGGGCTGATGAATGTGGCGGCAGCGCGCGCCCTCGGCGCGCGACGCATCATCGCCAGCGATCCCAATCCGCTGCGCCGGCAATGTGCGCTGCAACTCGGCGCGGATCGCGCCGTCAATCCGGTT
>CAIPUP010000125.1 GCA_903868285.1 uncultured beta proteobacterium | reverse complement strand
GCCCGATCCGCGGCATACCCAGGTGGTGGAGTTGAATGCGCCGGGCAACGGTCCGGGCAACGCAGCAGTGGAAGTGGTGGCGATGCCCGAGCGCACGCCTGCAGGCAGTGTTGCGCAATCCAATGCCGGGTCTGGCAGCGGACGACTGGCTGCAGCTGCACCGCAACGCGGCCCCGCGCCACGCGGTGTGCGATGAAAGGCCTGCGTGAGATGGCTGCAATGAGAGGGCTGCGATGAGAGGGCTGCAATGAGCTTTACTGCCAGCCCGGTGCTCGCGCTGACCCTGCCGCTGTGGCGCTCGCGCCTGCTGATCGGTTTGTTCGGTCTGTTGTTTGCGGTCATGGTCGGACGCGCCATATTTTTGCAGGGCATGAACACCGACTTCCTGCAGGCCAAGGGCGAGTCGCGCTATGGCCGCACGCTGGAAATCACCGCCAATCGCGGTCGCATCACCGACCGGCATGGCGAGGTGCTGGCCGTGTCCACGCCGGTCAAATCCCTGGGTGTGATCAGTGGCGAAGCGGCCATGACGCCGCAGCAACTGGTGAGCTTGTCGGCGCTGTTGCAGATGCCGGTGCGCGACATCGAGCGCCGCCTGGCCGACTCGACCACCAACTTCACTTATCTGCGCCGGCAGGTGGCGCCGGATGTGGCCGAGCAGGTCGCCAGTCTGCGCATACCCGGTCTGCAGCTCAAGAACGAATTTCGCCGCTATTACCCGGGCGGGGAGGTGATGGCGCATGTCATTGGCTTCACTGGCGCGGATGACATGGGTCAGGAGGGCATGGAGCTGGCCTATCAGTCGCAGTTAGTCGGCAAGGCGGGCAGCCGGCGGGTGATTCGTGACCGGCCGGGTGCCATCGTCGAGGACGTCGAGGCCATCAAGCAGGCCGAGGACGGGCAGGACCTGATGTTGTCGATTGACGCCAAGATCCAGAACCTGGCCTTCGGTCAGCTCAAGGCGGCAGTCGAGGCGCATCGTGCCAAGGCCGGTGCGGTGGTGGTGCTCGACAGCAACACCGGCGAGGTGCTGGCCTTGGCCAACCTGCCGTCCTACAACCCGAACAACCGTAGCCGCCTGGCGGGTGCCCAGCTGCGTAATCGCGTACTCACCGACACCTTCGAGCCGGGTTCGACCATGAAGCCCTTCACAGCGGCGATGGCGCTGGAGCTGGGTCGCGTCAAGCCCGATACGGTGATACAGACATCTCCCGGAAAGCTCACCATCGGTACTGCCACCATCAGTGACTCCCATCCGCATGGGGCATTGACGGTCGAGGGCGTATTGCAGAAATCCTCCAATATCGGTACTGCCAAGATTGCCCTGGGCATGGAGCCACGCGAGATGTGGGACATGCTCAACAAATCGGGCTTTGGCATCATGCCGCAGGTGCCGTTTCCGGGTGCCGTGGCCGGCAAGGTCAAGCCTCCCAAGACTTGGCGTCCGATTGAACAGGTAACGATGTCCTACGGCTATGGCCTGTCGGTATCGCTGATCCAGCTGGCACGGGCCTACACCATCTTTGCCCGCGACGGCGAGTTGATGCCGCTGTCCTTTGTGCGCGGTGATGGCGAATTGGTGCGGGGCGAGCAGGTGGTGTCGGCACAGACCGCGCGCGCGGTGCGACGCATGCTGGAGATGGCCGCTTCAGAAGGTGGCACCGCACCCAAGGCGCGCACCATGGGATATCGCGTTGCCGGCAAGACCGGTACTGCGCACAAGCTGGAAAATGGCAGCTACGCCGAGCGCAAATATCGCGCCTCTTTTGTTGGCTTTGCGCCGGTTTCCAATCCGCGTCTGGTCATCGCCGTGATGATCGATGAGCCCTCGGCCGGCAAGTATTTCGGTGGCGAGGTGGCGGCACCGGTGTTCTCGCAGATCATGGGCGGTGCGTTGCGGCTTTTGAGCGTGGTGCCGGATGCGCCGAACAAGCCCATCATCATGCCGCCCGAGGGCGAAGAAGTACAAGAGAGCATCTAGTGTGCAAGCCGACACCTCTCTGCCCATGCAACGCAACGAACATGTCAAGCATGCGCAGCGGGCTGCGCAATTGCTTGCAAACCTGCGGGAGCAGGGCGTGATCGCGCACAGCGTGCACAGCGATAGCCGGCAGCTCACCCCGGGCGCGTTGTTCCTGGCCTATCCCGGTGAGCGTGATGATGGTCGACGCCATTTGAGCGAGGCCGTGCGCGCGGGTGCTGCAGCGGTGCTGTGGGAAGCGCACAGCTTTGACTGGTCGCAGACGCCGGCTGTAGTGCAAGGGCTGCCGAATATCGGCGTTAAAGACCTGCGTCAGCTGGCCGGGCCGGTGGCGGCGGGCTTGTACGAACAAAGGGCTACGCAGGCCGGTATCGAGGTCGATAGGGCGCCGGACGTTATCGCCGTCACCGGGACCAATGGCAAAACCTCCTGCGCCGTCTGGATCGCCCAGGCCTTGGCACTGGCGGGTCGTTGCTGTGGCTTGGTTGGCACGCTTGGCATTGGTCATGTGCCAGCGCTGGCAGCGGGTGCCGAGGGTGGCGCTGTGCCGCAGATTTCTGCACTGCAGCCCAACCCCAACACCACCCCCGAGGCTGTGCTGTGGCAGCGCAGCCTGCATGACTTTCGCAAACAGGGAATGACTGCCGTGGCGGTCGAGGCCTCCTCGATCGGCCTTGATCAGGGACGGCTGAACGGCACCCGCATCGCCGTGGCACTGTTTACCAATCTGTCGCGCGATCACCTCGACTATCACGCCGACATGCAGCAATACGCACAGGCGAAACGCCGGTTGTTTGGCATGCCAGGGCTGCAAGCCGCGGTACTCAATCTCAATGATGCGATGGGTTGCGCGCTAGCTGCCGAGCTGGCGGGTGAGGCTGCTTCAGCCCTGCGCATCATCGGCTATCAATTGCATGACGAGCTTGCCGCAAGGTCCGGGCACGCCGGAAAATCTCAGGATGCCGTTGGTGCAGCCTGCTGGATGCAATTGCATGCCAGTGACCTTCGACACACTGCCAGCGGTATGGCATTGCAGTTGCAATGCATTGAAGTCACGGGTCAGCGACGCACGCTGCTGGTGCAAAGTCGAATGATTGGTCGTCATAACGTCGAGAACTTACTGGGTGTGCTGGGTGTGTTGCTGGCCCAGGGCATCGATCTGCGACAGGCGGTGCGCTGCATCGAATTGCTGCCGCCGGTGCCGGGACGGATGCAGCCGGTAAGCGCAACGCCGGTAACAGCAGCGACCGCAGCAGCGACCGCATCGGTGTCGCAGCCGATGGTCATTGTCGATTACGCCCACACCCCGGATGCGCTGCAGCAGGCCTTGCAGGCACTGCGTGCAATGGCCAAAGCGCGTGGCGGCAAATTACAGGTTCTGTTTGGCTGTGGCGGTGACCGTGATCAGGGTAAGCGTGCGCTGATGGGTGGGGTGGCGGCACAGCTGGCCGATGCCATCATGCTGACCAGCGACAACCCGCGCAGCGAAGCGCCGCAGGTGATCCTGGACGACATCCTGCACGGTGTGCCACCGGGCTATCCGGCACTGCAGATCGAGGTGGATCGTGCCTTGGCGATACAGCAGCTGATCGCGCAGGCCGGTGTGCGTGATGTGCTGCTGCTGGCCGGCAAGGGGCACGAAACCACACAGGAAGTGGCAGGCGTGCGCACACCTTTCTCCGATCTCGAACAGGCGCAACGCGCCTTGCAGCAGCGCGGCCAGTCCGCGCAGGAGCCTCACGCATGATGCAACTGCTGCAGGCCGCACGGTTGCTGGATGCCGCCTTGGTTGGCGACGATGTGCCGTTTAGTGCCGTGTCTACCGACAGTCGCAGCATCCATGCCGGTGATCTGTTTGTCGCCCTGCGTGGCGAGCGGCATGACGGCCATGCCTATTTGCCGCAAGTCGCAGCCAGTGGCGCGGTGGCAGCGATGGTGGATGCGCGCCATGTTGCGGCGGCACCGAGCGGGTCGGCGCCCCTGTCACAGCTGGTGGTGCCGGATACGCGTGAAGGCCTGGGCGAGTTGTCACGCCATTGGCGGCGGCGCTTTGATCTGCCGCTGATCCTGGTGGTGGGTTCCAACGGCAAGACCACGGTCAAGGAAATGATCGCTGCCATCCTGCGTGCGCACTATGGTGATGATGCGGTACTGGCCACGCAGGGCAATTTCAACAATGACATCGGTCTGCCGCTGACGTTATTGAAGCTGCAGCCAAAACATCGTGCCGCAGTGATCGAACTGGGTATGAACCATCGTGGCGAAACCGCCCGACTGGCGCGTCTGGCGCAGGCCGGCATCGTGTTGATCAATAACGCCCAGCGCGAACATCAGGAGTTCATGCAGTCGGTGGCCGAAGTGGCTGAGGAACATGCCGATGCCCTGACTGGTGCCTCGCAGGTGGTGCTCAATGGCGACGATGCGCACCTCGCGCTGTGGCAGCGCAAGGCACCGGGCGCCTTGCAGCACTGTTTCGGCGTTGGTGCAGCGCAGCCGTTTCATGCCCGACGCCTGTCTGCAGGTGCTGCAACAGGTGCCATGGCTGGCGCACCTGCCGAGATCGCTCAGCAGATTGAGCTGGTCACGCCATCGGGCAGTGTGCGCTGCAGCCTGGCGATTGAGGGTGAGCACAATCTGCGCAATGCCGCTGCGGCCGCTGCGGCGGCCATGGCTGCCGGCGCCAGTCTGCAAGCGGTGGCACAAGGCCTGTCAGCGTTTCGCCCTGCCAACGGCCGCTTGCAGCGGCATGTCGGTCGCTTTGGCAGCAGCGTGATCGATGACAGCTACAACGCCAATCCGGATTCGGTGCGCGCGGCGATCGAAGTGTTGGCAGCGTTGCCGGCACCCCGTCTGCTGCTGCTGGGAGATATGGGTGAGGTCGGACAGCAGGGCGCGGCGTTTCATGCCGAAGCGGCCGCCTACGCAAGGCAATGCGGCATCGACTATCTGATTACCGCTGGTGCACTCTCGGCTGGTTCGGGTGTTGCGTTTGGCGCCAGTGCAGAGCATGCCGCGGATGCCGATGCGGCCGGTGTGCTGGCTTTGCGGCGTCTAGGTTTGCTGGCCGGCAGCGGTCAATCGGCGAGTGTGCTGGTCAAGGGTTCACGCTTCATGCGCATGGAACGTGCGGTTGCGCAGTTACTGCAAGGAGTGGCGCATGCTGCTTGAACTGGCGCAATACCTGGCCAAGGACATCCGGGCCTTTAATGTCTTCGGCTATATCACCTTGCGTGCGGTGCTGGCCTGTCTTACCGCGCTGACCATATCGATGCTGGCCGGGCCGCTGGTGATCCGCAAGCTCACGGCCTACAAGATCGGTCAGTCGGTGCGTGATGATGGCCCGCAATCGCATCTGAGCAAGGCTGGCACACCGACCATGGGTGGAGCGCTGGTGCTGTTGTCGATGCTGGTGTCGACGCTGCTGTGGGCTGATCTGGAAAATCGCTTCGTGTGGGTGGTGCTGGTAGTGACCTTTGGTTTCGGTGCAGTGGGTTGGGTGGATGACTATCGCAAGGTGGTGTATCGCAATCCCAAAGGTCTGTCGGCCGGTGCCAAGTTCTTCTGGCAATCGCTCATCGGCCTGATGGCGGCGCTGTATCTGGCCTTCGCAGTCTCGGTGCCGACCAGTGAAAAACTGTTCAGCCTGTTCACCGACTGGCTGGCCAGCGGCCTGCCACTTGATCTTCCGGCACAGGCCGACCTGATGGTGCCGTTTTTCAAGAACATGGCCTATCCGCTCGGTGTGTGGGGCTTCATCCTGCTGACTTATTTTGTGATTGTCGGCACCTCGAATGCGGTCAATCTGACCGACGGTCTGGATGGCCTGGCCATCATGCCGGCGGTGATGGTGGGTAGCGCATTGGGCATCTTTGCCTATGTCGTTGGCAATGCGGTGTATTCGAAGTACCTGTTGTTTCCCTACATCCCCGGTGCTGGCGAGTTGACGGTGTTCTGCGGTGCGCTGGCCGGGGCCGGCCTTGGCTTTCTGTGGTTCAACGCCTATCCGGCCGAAGTGTTCATGGGCGATGTCGGCGCGCTGGCTATCGGTGCGGCGCTGGGCACGGTGGCCGTGATCACGCGTCAGGAGATCGTGCTGTTCATCATGGGTGGCATCTTCGTGGTGGAGACGCTCTCGGTGATGCTGCAGGTGGGCTGGTTCAAATACACCAAGCGCCGCTATGGCACTGGTCGACGCATTCTGCGCATGGCGCCGCTGCATCACCACTTCGAGGAAAGTGGCTGGACCGAAACCCAGGTGGTGGTGCGTTTCTGGATCATCAGCATGATGCTGGTGCTGTTCGGCCTGTCGACGCTGAAGCTGCGCTAAACGAGCCGAGCCAAGCCCCCCATGTCATCCAATGCCAATCTGTCGACCACCGTTACCGCCCATGCCGCTGCCTCGCGCTGGCAGGGCAAGCGCGCGCTGGTGCTCGGCCTGGGTGAGACCGGCCTGTCGCTGGTGCGCTGGCTGCATGCGCGGGGTGCCCAGGTGAGCGTGGCCGACAGCCGTAGCCAGCCACCCGGGGTGCAGGACTTGCGCGCCTTGCTGCCGCAAGCGCCACTGCATGCAGGCAGATTCGTTGCGTCGTTGCTGGTGGATGTGGATCTGGTGGCAATCAGTCCCGGCGTGTCGCGCCAGCAGGCGCTGGTGAACGATGCGATTGCGCGCGGCATTCCGGTGCAAGGTGATGTCGAGTTGTTCGCCCAGGCGCTGGCCGAGCG
>CAIPUP010000124.1 GCA_903868285.1 uncultured beta proteobacterium | reverse complement strand
GCATGACAGTGATCAAGCTGCGCTGGCTGGGTGTCGCCGCTGTCGTTGTCACGACGGTTGCCAGCGAAGGTCTGAAACGCCACGGTGGAGAACTGACCAAGCATTTCGGTCAGATGGGTACAGCCCTGGATTCCCCCCAGGGCCTGCTGCACTGCCTTGCGAAAACCGCGTCCGAGCTTGAGTCCGATCAATACCGCATAGGCCGGTGCGATGTTCTCGCAATAACCGGGATAAGGCCGACCGTCGCTGGCCGCCACCACATCGCGAATGACAAACTCGCTGTCAATCGTCAGGCGGATACGCATTTCATGAATCGGCGTGCCAGCCACGCGCGTGCCGGAGGCCAGGGTCCAGTCGAACGGCTTGCTATCGATCAGATGACCCTCGATATCCCACAAGCCATCGTCGCGCTGATAGCCATCGAAACGCAATTCGCGTGTGTGTGCCAGAGAGCGGGAGGCCGGGGAAGGCAGCGGCATGGGCAGGAGGGAAAGGGTTTGTGCAAAGCAGCAAACGCGATGTTAGCACAGGGCCACATGCCCCCTTGCCAGCGTTTGCTTACTGCGTGCCACCCACCGTCAAACCATCAATACGCAGGGTCGGTTGCCCCACCCCGACCGGCACGCTCTGACCTTCTTTGCCGCAGGTGCCAACACCGCTGTCGAGGGACAGATCGTTACCCACCATCGCCACGCGTGTCAGCGCATCCGGCCCGTTGCCGATCAGGGTTGCGCCCTTGACCGGATAACTCAAGCGACCGTTCTCGATCATGTAGGCCTCGGAAGCGGAGAACACGAACTTGCCGTTGGTGATGTCAACCTGACCACCACCGAAGTTCACCGCGTACAGACCATTCTTGACCGAGGCAATGATTTCCTGCGGATCGGACTGACCATTGAGCATGTAGGTATTGGTCATGCGTGGCAGCACCACATGCGCGAACGATTCGCGCCGGCCGTTGCCGGTGACCGGCACGCCCATCAGTCGCGCGTTCAGGCTGTCCTGAATATAGCCGCGCAGGATGCCATCCTCGATCAGGGTGTTGCACTGGGTCGGATTGCCTTCGTCATCGATATTGAGCGAGCCGCGCCGGTCTGCCAGCGTGCCGTCATCCACCACCGTGACACCGCGTGCCGCCACGCGCTGACCGATGCGACCGGAGAAAGCCGAGGAACCCTTGCGGTTGAAATCGCCCTCAAGCCCATGCCCGATGGCCTCATGCAGCAACACCCCAGGCCAGCCCGGCCCGAGCACCACGGTCATGCTGCCGGCCGGCGCCGCACGCGCCTGCAGATTCACCAGTGCCTGCGCCACCGCGCGATCAGCGTAGTCCTGCAAGCGTGCTGGAGAAAAATGACTGTAGTCACCGCGCGTACCACCGCCGGCGCTGCCGGTCTCACGCCGGCCATCGGCCTCGGCGATCACCGTCACCGACAGCCGCACCAGTGGCCGCACATCGGCCGCCATGACACCATCGGCACGCGCCACCAGCACCACTTCGTATTCCCCCGCCAGCGAGGCCATCACCTGCACCACACGCGGGTCCTTGTCGCGGCAGAGTTTCTCCAGACGCTCGAGCAGCTTGACCTTCTCGGTATCGGCCAGCGAGTTCAGCGGATCGATGGCCGGATAGAGCTTGCGGGCACCTTTGCCACGACGCAGCGGCTGACCGCGGCCGTCACCACCCATGCGACCGATGGCACGCGTGGCCGAGGCTGCATCCCGCAGCGCCTGCAGGCTGATGTCATCGGAGTAGGCAAAGGCGGTCTTCTCGCCCGATACCGCTCGCACACCGACACCCTGCTCGATATTGAAACTGCCGCTCTTGACGATGCCCTCTTCCAGGCTCCAGCCCTCGCTGCGGGCGTACTGGAAATACAGATCGGCGTAATCCAGGCGGTGCGACAGCATCTCGCCAAATACCGCCTGCAGGCTGGCCGGCTGCAAGTCATTGGGCGCAAGCAACAGGGCATCAGCGGTGTGGAACAGGGCGTCAGGAGCATTCATGGCATCTACCAGCTAAAGCTGCGGAAAAAATACGGGGCAAGGCGACATAGGCGCGGCAATACAGCAGACCGGACAGACCGGAGCCGCATTCTAGCCTGCGGCCTCGATGCTGCCGGTATTCAGCGATTCACAGCACGCGATGCTGCAACGCCGGCAGACTGCTGCGGGCCCGCTGCAGCCGGGCATGATCAATCTCGGCCAGCAGCACGCCTTCGCCCTCGGCCAGCTCGGCCACGATCTCGCCCCAGGGGTCGATGATCATGCTGTGGCCATGCGTGCGACGGCCATTCGGATGCAGGCCGCCCTGGGCCGGTGCCACCACCCAGGCCAGATTCTCGATGGCACGTGCCCGCAGCAGCGGCTCCCAGTGCGCCCGACCGGTGGTGGCAGTGAAGGCCGAGGGCACCATCAGCAGCTCGGTCGGCGCCAGCGCCCGATACAGCTCGGGAAAACGCAGGTCGTAGCACACCGACAATCCAATGCGACCAAAGGGCGAATCCAGCGCCACCGGCTGCGTGCCGGGCTGGATGCTGCGCGCTTCGTCAAAGCGCTCGCTGCCGTTGTCAAACCCGAACAGATGAATCTTGTCGTAGCGGGCGCGACGCTGGCCCTGGTCATCGAACACCAGGCAGCT
>CAIPUP010000123.1 GCA_903868285.1 uncultured beta proteobacterium | reverse complement strand
TCGCGATGCACTGTGGCTGGAAGACGGACTGTCGCGCAATACGCTGGAGGCCTATGTGCGCGATCTGCGCCAGCTGGCGCAGTGGCTGGCGACGCGGCAGGCGCTGCAGGACGACGCTGGTCTGCTGTCGGCACAGGCGGCGGATCTGTCGGCCTATCTGGCGCATCGGGTCAGTCAGCATGGCCTGCGTGCCAGCAGCCAGGCGCGATTGCATTCCAGCTTCAAACGGTTTTTTCGTCATGCCCTGCGCGAGGGCTTGTTGCAGACCGATCCAACACTTTTGCTGGATGCGCCCAAGCGTGCACCACGCTTTCCCAAGACGCTGTCCGAGGCCGATGTCGAGGCGCTGCTGGCAGCGCCGGATATCGACACGCCGGCTGGTCTGCGCGACCGCTGCATGCTGGAGGTGCTTTACGCCTGCGGCCTGCGGGTGTCGGAGCTGGTGGGTCTGAAGCTGGTGCAGCTCTCGCTCAACGATGGCGTATTGCGGGTGATGGGCAAGGGCTCACGCGAGCGGCTGGTGCCGCTGGGCGAGGAGGCGGTGGGATGGCTGACACGCTGGCTGGCTGCGCCGCGCAGCAGCCTGCTGGCCGGGCGAACCTGCGATGCGGTGTTCGTGACTGCGCGCGGCGAGGGCATGACGCGACAGGCGTTCTGGCATCTGCTGCGCCGTCATGCGGCACAGTCGATACCCGGACGCGCGCTCTCGCCGCATACGCTGCGGCATGCCTTTGCCACGCATCTGATCAATCACGGCGCCGATCTGCGGGTGGTGCAGTTGCTGCTGGGTCATGCCGATATTTCCACAACACAGATTTACACCCATGTCGCGCGCGAGCGCCTGAAATTGCTGCATCGCACCCACCATCCGCGTGGGTAGTCGGGGCGCTCTGCCCGCGCTGAGCCCCGCGCCGGCACTGCTACACTTCGCCCCGCATTTTCGCGCCAGCGCATCACAGTCAAGAGGTCCGGCATGAAGCCATCGAGCAGTGAGCAGCACCCACCAGGCGAGCATCTCGCCAGCCACCGTCAGGGCAGCTTGCAGGTGTTCACGATCGAGCGCGAGAGCGAAGGCAATCAGCTCACCCTGGGCATGATCTCGGCCCTGGCCGGCGCGATACGCCAGGCCGGGCAGCAGGACATCAGCGCCATCCTCATCCGCAGCCAGGGCAGCGATTTTTCCCTCGGGCGGGATACCCGGCCGGCAGCCGCTGCTTCCGCCCCGGCCTCTGCAGCCGTTGCGTCAGCCACCGCCCTGTCCATGCGCAGCGGCATGACCAGTCCCATCCTGGATGTGTATGACGCCATCGCCGGGGCCGCCGTGCCGGTGATCGCCCGGGTGCAGGGTCGGGCGCTGGGCTTTGGCTGTGCCCTGGCCACTGCCTGTGACATCACCATCGCTGCCGATGTGGCGCGCTTCCAGTTGCCGGAGCTGGAGAAGAACCTGCCGCCGACGCTGGCGGTGTCGGCCATGATGGCGCGTGTGCCGCGCAAGGCGCTGACCTGGATGGTGTATTCGATGCAGCAGATCGACGCCCAGGCGGCCTTGTCGCTGGGCATCGTCAGTCAGGTCGTGCCACTGGCACAGCTGGATGACGCTTGCGAACAGATTGCCGCCGGACTGGCGCAGCGTTCGCGTCCGGCGCTGGTGGCGGTGAAGGATTATTTCCGCAGCGCGCCTGGCATGGATCCGCGTGCCGCTTCCGATTACGCCGCCAATCTGCTGGCGACAGTGTTTTCCTCGATTCAGAAATAACCCAGATAAAACAGGTTGATCCGCATGAAACCCTCCGCCTTTCAATATCACCGCCCGGCCAGTGTCAGCGAAGCCGTACAGCTGCTGGCAACACTGGATAACGCCAAGCTGCTGGCTGGCGGCCAGTCGCTGATGCCGATGATGAATTTTCGTGCCGTGATGGCCGACCATGTGATCGATCTCAATGGCATCGCCGAACTCAGCGGCATCAGCCTGCGTGACGGCCGGCTGCATATCGGCGCCATGACGCGCCAACGTGACATCGAGCATTCGCCGCTGGTGGCCGAGCACTGCCCCTTGCTGGTGGAGGCCTATCACCAGGTCGGCCATCGCCAGACGCGCAATCGCGGCACGCTCGGTGGCAGCCTGTCGCATTTCGATCCTGCTTCGGAGCAGCCGGCCTGCATCCTGGCGATGGACGGCATGCTGGTGATTCAATCACCACGCGGGCAGCGCGAACTGCCCATGTCGGCGTTTGGCCAGGGCATCATGAGCACCGCCCTGGAACATGACGAAGTGCTTGTTTCTATTCACTTTTCTGTCTGGCCCGCAGGACATGGCTGGGCCTTCGAGGAGTTCGCCCGGCGGCATGGTGACTTCGCCATGGCCGGCGCCGCTGCGCTGCTGGAGCTGGATGCAGCGCGCCGCATCCAGCGCGCGGTGGTGGTGGTGTGCGGCCTGGGCAATGGCCCGGTAAGGGTGAGCGCGGTGGAGCAGGCGCTGATCGGTTTTGACACTGCAGCGCTGGCCTCGGCCAAGCCCGGCACCACCGGTTTCGAAGCCCTTGCCGCGCCTGCCAGCCAGCTCGAAGCCTTTGATGATCCGCATGCGCCCAAGGAATACCGCCAGCGTCTGGCGGCCACCATGGTGGCGCGGGCGCTGCGGCGTGCCGCGTTGCGCGCGCGCGGTGAGTTCCAGGAACTGGCGGCATGAACAGTCCTGCCGTGCACGCCGCCGGGGTGACGCCGAACGCGCCTGACATGCGCCGGGTCAGCCTGCGCGTCAATGGCAAGCCCTATAGCGCCGAAGTTGAATCGCGCACCACGCTGGTGGATTTTCTGCGCCACAGCCTGTTGCTCACCGGCACCCATGTCGGCTGTGAACATGGCGTGTGCGGTGCTTGCACCATCCTCATCGATGGCCGCAGCGCTCGCTCCTGTCTGACGCTGGCGGTGCAGGTCGAGGGCTGTGACATCACCACCATCGAAGGTCTGGCCAATGCCGATGGCAGTCTGTCGATATTGCAGCAGGCCTTGAGCGAGAAGCACGGTCTGCAATGCGGCTTTTGTACGCCGGGCATGCTAACCACCCTGAGCGAATTCCTGCGCGACCATCCCGCACCCAGCGAGCAGCAGGTACGCGAAGCCATCAGCGGCAACCTGTGTCGCTGTACCGGTTATCAGGGCATCGTCGAAGCAGCCCTGCTGGCGGCTAGTCGTATCGCCGCGGATCGTCCTTGACCGCCGCCGCCCGTCCGTCACCCGAGCCCGGCCACGCCTGGGTCGGTTCGCCGATACAGCGCCTGGAAGACCATGCGCTGCTCACCGGTCAGGGGCATTTCGTCGACGACCTGCATCTGCCCGGCATGCTGCATGCATGCTTCGTGCGCAGCCCGCATGCCCATGCCCGTATCCGCGGCATTGACCGTCAGCGCGCCCTGGCCCTGCCGGGCGTACATGCGGTACTGACCTGGGCCGATCTGCCCGAGGCGGCACGCAAGCGTGTGCCGGTGCTGTTACCCAATCCGGCCATCCGCGATCCGCTCAATTACTGGGTGCTGGCCAAGGACGAGGTGGTCTACGTCGGTGATCCGGTGGCGATGGTGCTGGCCGAGAGTCGCTACATCGCCGAGGATGCCGAAGCGCTGGTGGAGGTGGATTACGAGGTGCTGCCGGCGGTGTCGCATGCGCTGGAGGCATTGCAGCCCGCTGCGCCGCGGGCGCATCTGTCGGTGCAGGACAATCTCGCCGGCAAGCTGAACATGGCCTATGGCGATGTCGCCGCAGCCTTCGATCCGGCCCAGGGCGCGGCGCATGTGGTGCGGGAAACCTACTGGCAAAACCGTGGTGCGGCACATGCCATGGAGCCGCGCTCCTACCTGGCGCGGCATGACCCGGCCACCGGCGAGCTGACCTACTGGAAGGCGGGTCAGGCACCGCATCTGGACCGCAAGAACATCATCGAGCTGCTGGACTGGAATCCGGAAAAGGTGCGGGTGATCCATCCCGATGTCGGTGGTGGCTTTGGTGGCAAGACCATTTTCTATTCCGAGGATGGCGCAGTGTGTGCTGCAGCCGTGCTCACCGGACGGCCGGTGAAATGGATCGAGGACCGGCGCGAGCATTTCCTCACCGCCACCCAGGAGCGTGACCAGTGGTGGGAGATCGAACTGGCACTGGATGATCAGGCACGCATCCGTGGTGTGCGGCTGGTGATGACGCATGACAATGGCGCCTATTTTCCCTGGGGCATCATCACGCCCTATATCGCGGTGACGACCGTGCCGGGGCCGTATGTGGTGCCGGCCATGGACATCGATCTGCGCATCGTGCATACCAACAAGAGTCCGGCCACACCGGTGCGCGGCGCCGGCCGGCCGCAGGGTGTGTTCGCGATGGAACGCATACTCGACAAGGCAGCGCAGCAGCTGGGCCTGGACCGGGCCGAGTTGCGCCGGCGCAATCTGGTGCAGCCGGAGCAGATGCCGTACTCGGTCGGATTCATCTATCGCGATGGCAAGCCGGTGCGCTATGACTCGGGGGATTACCCGGCCTGTCAGGCCAGCGCCCTGGCCGCCATCGACTGGCAGGGCTTCGCCCAACGCAAGGCCGCCGCGCGCGCCGAAGGCCGGTTGCTGGGCATCGCCCTGGCCAACTATGTCGAGGGCACCGGCCTGGGGCCGTTCGAGGGCGCGACGGTGCGCGTGCAGCAGACCGGAAGGGTCAGCATCTTCACCGGTGCATCGGCCCAGGGTCAGGGACACAAGACCACGCTGGCGCAGATCTGCGCCGATCAGCTGGGTATCGCGATTTCGCAAATCGATGTGGTGCTGGCCGACACTGCCGGCATCTCCATGGGCATCGGCACCTTTGCCAGTCGCATCGTGGTGAATGCCGGCTCCTCCACCTTGCTGGCGGCCAGAGCCGTGCGCAGCAAGTTGCTGGCGTTGGCAGCGCATGAGTTGGGTGTGGCGGCTGTGTCGATGGGTGATGCAGGTTTGAGTGGCGCCGTGCCGGGCTTGGAACAGGCCCTGGAACTGGTGGATGGCAGCGTGCGCCTGCGTGCTGATCCCCAGCGAGGCATCAGCTTTGCCGCATTGGCACGCATTGCCCAGGCCATGCCCGGATTTGCCTTCCCCGAGGGCGTTTCAGCCGGTCTGGAGGACACGCAGTATTTCTCGCCGGCGCAATCCACCTATTGCAATGGCACGCATGCGGTCGAACTCGAAGTCGACCCGGCTTCGGGCGGCATCCGGATCTTGCGCTATGTGGTGGCGCACGATTCCGGCAAGCTGATCAATCCACTGCTGGTGGAAGGGCAGGTGCAAGGTGGTGTGGCGCATGGCCTGGGCAATGCCTGGCTGGAATACATGCATTACGACGCGCAGTCACAGCCGCTCACCACCACCTTTGCCGACTACCTGCTACCCATGGCGACCGATGTGCCACGGGTGGAGATGATCCATCTGGAATCGCCCTCGCCGCTCAATCCGCTCGGTGCCAAGGGCGCCGGTGAGGGTGGCACCATTCCGGCGGCAGCGGTGATCGTCTCGGCGGTGGAGGATGCGCTGGCGGACCAGGTGGCCGACAGGCTGCACTTCACCACCTCGCCGCTATTGCCGCAGTGGATCGTGCAGCGGCTGCACGCTTAGGCCGGCGGGCGGTATTCCACGCCGGCACGCTGACACCAGTATTCCCAGGCCCGATCCAGCGCTGCCAGCGGCTTGTTGTCCAGGTCGTCCATGAGCTTGAAGCGGGCTGCCACTTCACCCGGCGACAGGAAGGTGATGTCGCCGCCCATTTGCATGGCATGACGCTGCAACTCGGCGTTGTGTTCCATGTAGATGGCGGTATGCACCGCACGCTTGAGTGAGCGCTCGGCGATGACGCAGCCATGACCGCGCATCAGCGCGGTGGTGCCATTGCCCAGGGTTTTCACCAGATCGCGGCCCATGGCCATGTTGCGCACCAGCAGGTCGGTGTCGCCAAAATTGGTGCGGCAGTCCCACACTGGCACTTCACAGCCGATGGTGGCGCAGTCGTGCATGATCGGACGCAGCTTGTTGCCGGTGACACCAAAGGGAATCAGGCTCTTGCTGTGGTTGTGGATGACCGATTTCACATCCGGTCTGGCCTCGAACACCGCGCAGTGGATGTAGCGTTCGATATAGCTCATTGGCGCACCGGCCTTGGTGCACTGGCCATCCAGGGTGAATTCCAGGATGTCCTCCGGCACGACGTTCTGCGGTGCACGCGCACGCGCCAGGAAGAAGCGGCCCGGATCATCCGGATGGCGCAGGCTGACATGGCCGAAGCCATCCACAATGCCTTCATGCGCCAGGATGCGGTTGGCCGAAACCAGGTCGTGTATCAGTGCCTCGATGTTGCTCATGGTGGTCCTTGAACTCAGTGATGGAAATCGGAATGAACGGCGACTGTGCGCAGAGGCAAGCGCTTATTGCGGCTTGATGCCGGCGCTGCGTATCACCCGTCCCAGCGTGTCGGCCTGGCTTTTGACATAGGCCGCCAGTTCGGCCGGGGTGCTGCCGACGGCTTCGAAGCCGATCTTCTCGAAGCGCTCCAGCACTGCGGCATCTTTCACAGTACGCACAGTCTCGGCATGCACCCGGTTGATGATCTCCTGCGGCAGTTTGGCCGGCGCCACCAGGGCGAACCAAGCCACGATCTCATAGCCCGGCAGCCCGGACTCGGCGATGGTCGGCACATCCGGCAGTTGCCGGTCGCGCTTGGCCGAAGTCACGGCGATGGCGCGAATCTTTCCGGAGCGGATATGGCCGATGGCGGCTGGGATGTTGTCGAAGGTCATCTGTATCTGTCCGGCCATCAGGTCCTGTAGCGCCGGTGCTGCGCCCTTGTAGGGCACTTGCTGCAAACGCGTACCGGCAGCCTGATTGAACATTTCAGCTGCCAGGTGACCGGTGGCGCCATGGGCCGGAGTGCCGTAGAACATCGGTTTGGGGCTGGCCTTGGCCAGATCAATCAGTTCACGCACGGTTTTGGCGGCCACGGCCGGATGCACCACGATGACATTGCCCGAGGTGGCCACCAGCGAAATCATGCTGAAGTCGCGCTGCGGATCGTAGGGCAGGTTCTCGCGCATGAAGGGCTGGGTGGCGAGGGTGATGCCCGACATCAGCAGCGTGTAGCCATCCGGTGCCTGGCGGGTGACGTATTCCTCGGCAATGCTGGTCGAGGCGCCGGCGCGATTCTCGACCACGATCGGCTGACCGAGCAACTCGCCCAGCTTGCCTGACATGGCGCGGGTAAGCAGGTCGACCGTACCGCCGGCCGAGGCCGGCACCACCAGCTTGATCGGCCGCTGCGGCCAGTTTTGCGCCTGCGCGCTGCTGAGCGTCGCGCCGGTCAGGGCAGTCAGGCCGACCAGGGCAAGGCTGGTGATCAAGCGGTGCAGGGCATGAAACAGTGTGCGGAACATAGGTATCTCCTGTGGGCGGTCAATCGGATGAACTTGCACTGCGCTCGATCACCACACCGACGCGTCGCGCCTCGCGCAGCACACCCAGTTTGGTGATGGTGATTTTTACGCTGCTGGCGGCGAAGTCACCCAGCACGATGCCGGCAATGCGCTCGGCCAGCGATTCCACCAGGCCGAAATGTTCCTGCGCCAGCAGGCTCTTGATACGTTCCACCACCACGCCATAGTCGATGGTGTCGCGGACCTTGCCGCTGCGAAACACTTCGTCGCTGGCCAGTTGCATGTCGAGTTCGATCTCGATGGTCTGGGGCGCAATCTTTTCATGCGCATACAGGCCGATCCAGGCTGGCAGGCGAAGTTCTCGAATGAAGATGGTGTTCACAAGGATCAATCTTGAAGAGGGGCGGTCGGGGCGGGCCGGCCGGGGCAGGGTGGGTAACAGCGTTGCGTTGCAGTATAGCTGTGGCGTTCCGCATCCCGTCCTGCTGCGGCGCAGATTTGCATTCCGGGCGACAATTCACGCTTTGCAAAAACCGGCTTCGCGCCACGCTGCATCGGAGCCACCTTGTTCGGGACCATCCAGGCATGACGAGTCTGTTGTTTGTAGTGCTGGCCTATCTCATGGGCTCGCTGTCGTTTGCGGTCATCACCAGTCGCCTATTCGGATTGCCCGATCCGCATGAGTACGGCTCGGGCAACCCCGGCGCCACCAATGTGCTGCGTACCGGTAACAAGGCGGCTGCCGCGCTGACGCTGCTGGGTGATGGTCTCAAGGGCTGGCTAGCGCTGAGTGTGGCCAAGGCCTGGGCGATACCGGCCGGGGTCGAGCAGCCGGTGCTGGCAGCGGTGGCGCTGGCGGTGTTTCTGGGCCATCTGTGGCCGGTATTTCATGGCTTTCGTGGCGGCAAGGGCGTGGCCACGGCCGCCGGTGTGTTTTTTGCGATCGACCCGCTGCTCGGGCTGGGTGCGCTCGCCACCTGGTGCGTGATGTTGTTTTTCTTTCGCATCTCCTCGCTCTCGGCGCTGGTGACCGCGCTGTTTGCGCCGCTGTGGTTCTGGTTGCTGTTCGGCCTGCAGCCGATGTTGCTGGCGGTGATGCTGATTGCCGCGCTGCTGCTGTTGCGGCATCGCGCCAACATCGGGCGCTTGTTGCGCGGTGAGGAAAAGCGCGTCGGCAACCGTTGAGTTGCGGTTCTGCTGACCCTGCCTTCGGCCTCAGCCCGCGGCAGGGGCGAGGCTGGCCAGATCCCAGCGTGGACGAATGGCAAAGCCCGCCGGGCTGTCGCTGGATGCTGAATGAGCCGAGGTGGTTTGTTGTTGCTGCGCCTGCAGTCGCAGGCAACCGGCCAGCGCGATCATGGCGCCGTTGTCGGTGCAGAACTCGAACGGCGGGTAATGCAGCGCAAAGCCATGGCGCGCCCCAGCCGCATTCAGCGCCGCACGTAGTCGCTTGTTAGCGCCCACACCACCGGCAACCACCAGTCGCTGCAATCCGCTCTCACGCATGGCGGTGCTGGTTTTGGCGACCAGTACCGCCACCGCCGCCTGCTCGAAGCCCAGGGCGATGTCGGCCCGGATTTGATCATCCAAAGTCCGGTCGTCCGGGGTCCGGTCGTCCAGGGTCCGATCGTCCGGGGTCGGGTCGCGTTCGCTTTGCAGCAAGCAGTCGCGCACGCTCAATGCCACCGCGGTCTTCAGGCCGCTGAAGGAAAAATCGAGGTTGCCGGAGTCGAGCATCGGACGTGGAAAGACAAAGCGTCCGTCGCGCCCATGCTCGGCCAGTGCTGCCAGTGCCGGACCACCGGGATAGGGCAGGCCGAGCAGCTTGGCGGTTTTGTCGAAGGCCTCGCCGGCAGCGTCATCGGCGGTCTCGCCCAGCAGCCGGTAGCGTCCGACGCCGTCCACCTGCATCAGCTGGGTATGGCCGCCTGACACCAGCAGCGCGATAAACGGGAAGGCCGGTGCATCGGCCGCCAGCAGCGGTGACAGCAGATGCCCTTCCAGATGATGCACGCCGATCGAGGGCAGGCCGAGCGCCCAGGCCAGGCTGCGTCCGAAGCCAGCACCGACCAGCAGCGCGCCGGCCAGCCCTGGTCCTTCGGTGTAGGCCACCGCATCCACATCGGTCAGTGGTACGCCGGCTTGCTGCAGCGTGCTGTGCAACAGTGGCAGCAGGCGGCGGATGTGATCGCGCGAGGCCAGCTCCGGCACCACGCCGCCATAGGCGTCATGCAAGGCCACCTGCGAATGCAGCGCATGCGAGAGCAGGCCGCGCTGGCTGTGATAGAGCGCCAGGCCGGTTTCGTCGCAAGAGCTCTCTACCCCGAGGACTAGCATAAAAATCCAATAAAATCAATAACTTACGTTAATCTTGCCGGGTGGGGCCGATCCATCCGGCGCTCGTCCGAGAACAGCTGATACAGCAGTGGCAGCAACAGCAGCGTGAAGATGGTGGCTGAAACGATACCGCCGACGATCACCACTGCGAACGGACGCTGCGTCTCCGAGCCGATGCCATGCGACAGCGCTGCTGGCAGCAAACCCAGTCCGGCCATCAGCGCCGTCATCAGTATCGGCCGCAGTCGCAGCACCGCGCCTTCCATCACGCTCTCGCGCAGGCTGCGGCCGTTGCGCACGAACTCCATGATCTGCTCGACCATGATCACGCCGTTCTGTACCGAGATGCCGGCCACCGCAATGAAGCCCACCGCGGCCGACACCGACAAATGCAGCCCGGCCAGGGCCAGTCCGGCAATGCCGCCGATGAGGGTGAACGGCACCATGAACAGCACCAGTCCGGCGCGCCGCACCGAGCGGAAGGCCCAGAACAGCAACGAGAAGATCAGCAGCAGTGACAGCGGCACCACGATTTTCAGACGTGCCATGGAGCGTTGCTGGTTCTCGAACTGACCGCCCCAGGTGACGCGATAGCCTGCCGGCAGATGCACCTCCTTGTTGACGCGCTTTTGCGCCTCGGCCACGAAGCTGCCCTGGTCGCGACCAATGAGGTTGGCCTTGACCGCGACGATGCGACCACCGGCTTCGCGCGCGATTTGCGTGGCGCGCAGGGTACGCCGCGCATCCAGTAAATCCATGATGCCGAGCGCGCCGTTGCGATAGGCGAATTCGGCCGCTTCGGCGGCGCGACGCGCTTCCTGCAGCAGGCCGCTGTCATAGCGGGTCACGCGTTCACTGGCCGATTGCAGCTCAGACCAGGCCCGTTCCATTTCGCCGCGTGCCAGCGCCCGCACGCGTTCCAGGTTGTCACGCGTGGCACCCAGGTCAACCTCGGCCCGACGCAGTTCGCCCTCGTAGGAATGACGCAGGAATAGCGGTATCGACACGCCAAAGCCGTAGCTGTTGCTGGCGCCGTCGTTGGGACCACTGGGAAAATGTTCGAATTGCACACCCACCGAAACATCACGCGTGCGCAGCGACCGCGCCAGCTCGCGCGCGCTCTCGGCCGCCTTGACCCGGGCTTCGGCCGCTCGCACATCCGGCCGTGCATCGATCAGTCCCGGGTCAAGGGCGGCGATGACGCCCGGCTCGGGGAAGCGATCGCTTGCCTGCAACTGGCGAGAGCTGCGTTCCGCGCCAATCAGATAGGCCAGCGCTGCCTGGGCGCGGGCACGCTCGGCCTCGGCCATGCGTGCCTCGTTGGCGGCACGCAGGGCATCGACCCGCATGCGCGCCAGATCAGCACCGGCAATATCGCCAGCAGCCAGACGCTTTTCTGCCGCATCCATCGAGCGTGCGAACAGCCCGGCGGTATCGCGCAGGATGAGGCTCTTTTCCTGTGCCAGCTGCAGTTCGCGGTTGCGCTCGAGCATCATGCGTTCGGCCTGGGTCAGGCTGAGCGGCAGCGCGTCGCCGGGCGTCAGTGCGTCCCGGGGCGAGGTGCTGGGTGCATTGACCGGCGCGGTAAGGCCAGGCGGCAGCAAGCCCTGTCCCAGCAACGGCGTCGAGGCAAAGGCGCATAGCCAGGCCGTCATGCAGATCGCAGCGGCGCGATGCAGCGAGCAATGCGGGTCGGCTGTCATATCGAATCAGGCATCTTGAGGGAGTGTCGCTGCGGAAAGGCCGGTGTAATCAGGACGTTACGGGCACTGCCCGCCGGAGGCGTGGGTGGGTCGGAGACTGCAGAGCGCATCGGACCGGGGCCGGATGTTAGAGCAAATCCAGCGCGATATTGCTGACTGAATACTGGCAGGAATGCAGCGCCTTCCCGCTGTCACCGGACGACGCCGGGCCAGCGGTGCTATCTCGGTCTGCACACGATCCCATGTCATCATCCGGCACAACGCACCAAGCACCGCCACAAAGCACCGCCACACAGCACCGCCACACAGTACAGCCATGAATATCAGTCAGAAGGATTCGATGCGCATGCATCCCGGAACTACAGGCCGCAGCCCGGGGCTGTGGTTATTGCTGCTGGCGCTGCTGCTGATCTGGTGCCTGCCGCTGCAATTACGCGACTTGCTGATGCCCGATGAGGGGCGCTATGCGCAGATTCCGCAGGCCATGCTGGCCACCGGCGACTGGCTCACGCCACGCTTGAACGATCTCAAGTATTTTGAAAAGCCACCGCTGCAATACTGGTTGAGTGCCATTGGGTTCGCCATGTTCGGGCAGCACGACTGGGTGGCGCGGCTGTGGCCAGCGCTATGCGGGCTTTTCAGCCTGTTTCTGACCTGGCATCTGGCAGTGCTGCTGGCCAGGCAGGCCGGAGTCGATGCGCAAGGGGCGCGACGCGCCGGCCTCTGGTCGGTACTGATGCTGGTCAGCACGCTGTGGCATGGCTTTTATGCTCGCGGCCTGACCCTGGACATGATGCTGTCGTGCTGGCTGCTGGCGGCCTTGTATTGCTTTATTCGCGCCCAGGGCGGCGTATCGCCCGACACTTCTACGCCGCCGCGAACAGCACGCTGGATGCTGGCTTGCTGGCTGGCGCTGGCGGCAGCGGTGATGACCAAGGGGCCGGTCGGTCTGGTGTTGCCCGGCATGGCACTGGTGCTTTGCTTGCTGTGGCAGCGCGACTGGCGTCTGCTGCTGCAGGTGCTGCGGCAGATGCAATGGTTGCGCGGTATGGCCTTGTTTCTATTGCTGGTCTCGCCCTGGTTTGTGTTGATGGCGCGAGCCCATCCGGAATTCACCGAGTACTTTTTTCTGCATGAACATTTAGCGCGGTTTTCCAGCGCGGGGCATGCGCGCGGTGGTGCCTGGTGGTATTTCAGCGCCATGCTGGTACTGGCGTTTTTCCCCTGGTCGGTGTTGTTGTTCGATGCCTTGCGTGCACCGCGAGGCGATGACCGGACCGGCACTGCCCCGACCGCGATTGATGGTGATCTGCTGCTGCGGATATTCGTGATTGCCACGCTGCTGTTTTTCAGTCTCTCTTCCAGCAAGCTGCCGGCCTACATCTTGCCGCTGATTGCACCGCTGGCGGCGCTGGCTGGCGTGCGTCTGGTGCGGCTGCAGCCGTTTCCGGCGCGCCTGCACTGGCGCTTTGGCCTGGGGGCACTATTGGCGTTGTTGCTCTGTGTTGGTCTGATGGTGGTCGATGGGCGTGAACCGGTGAGCGTGACCTCGCGGCTGGCGCTGACGCGTTTGCAGGACTGGTTGTTGCTGGCATCGCTGTTGGTGAGTCTTGGCAGTGTGCTGGCCTGGTGGCTGGTACGACGCCAGCATCTGGCGCAGGCCATGTCTTGTCTGGTGCTGCTGTCCTTGCTGGCAGGCACGCTGGTCATGCTGGGGGTGCAGCGACTGTCGGAGAAGTATTCGTCGGCCGATCTGGTGCAGCAGTTGCGACAGGCGGTCGCGGACAACGCCGGCAATCCTGGTCCGGGTGTTGTTGGTGCAGGCAACCCGTTCGATCCGGCACAGCCGTTTTACGCCGTGGCGGCGTTCGACCAGACCCTGCCGTACTACCTTGGACGAGCAGTGACGCTGGTGGAGCAGATGGACGAAATGGAGTTTGGCGCGCGCCAGGAACCGGCCAAGGTGATCCGTGAGCGCGATGCCTTCCTGCGACGCTGGTCACAGGACGGTCCGGGCAGTTTTGCCCTGGTGCGGGCACAGGACTGGCCGGAACTGCAGCGCGCCGGCATGCAGGGTCGGGTGCGGGCGCAAGGCGGCGGACGGCTGATCGTGCAGCGATCACTACCCTGAGCTGCGCTGCCTGAATCGCGCTGGCTATGCTGCACCGCGCGATCCTGCGCAGTCCGATCCGCGTCGCAACTTGTTATACTTGCATGACAAGTTGCAGCGTCTGCGCTTCCTTCCCGTCCGATCTTCTCTGGCTTCAAGCTCATGGCTGACCACCCCTCGCTGCGCGCCTATCTCGATTCGATACCGCAATCACTGTTGCGCGTCCCGGCCATGTCGGTGCTGCATGAGATCACCGCCTTGCAATACTCCCTGGAGGCGCAGGGACGCCGACCGGTGGTGCTGGTCGAGCGACCTCGCCTGCCCGATGGCAGCGACAGTGCCCTGCCCTTGGTGTGCAATCTCACTGCCAGCCGGGTACTGACCGCTGCTGCGCTGGGAATCGCTGATCACCGCCAGGCGGCGCGCGCCTTTGCCGAGATGACCGGACAGCCGATCCCGCCGATACGCGTCGCCATGCAGGATGCACCAGTACAGCAGCACATCGAGCGAGGCGAGGCGGCCAGCCTGGAGCGCCTGCCAGCCTTGAAACAACATGCACTCGACCCGGGGCGTTATCTCACCGCCTCGCATGCCATCACCATCGATCCGGACAGCGGCGTCGACAACACCGCCATCCAGCGCAGCTGGATCAAGGGCCCGCGTCGCATGAGCTGGTATCCCTATCCCAGCACCCACAACGCGCGCAATCTGCGCAAGTGGTGGGCCAAGGGCAAGCCCTGTCCGGTGGCGTTCTGGATCGGTCATCACCCGGCGGTGTCGATCGGTGCCCAGGCCAAGCTGGCCTATGGCGAGAGCCACTGGGGCGCGGCCGGCGCATTGGCCGGCAGTGCGTTGCGGCTGGTGCCCTCGCTCACGCATGGTGATGCACTGATGGTACCGGCCGATGCCGAAGTGGTGATCGAAGGCTTCGCCCCGCCGGGTGTGCTCGAGGCCGACGGCCCGTTTGGTGAATATGCCGGCTATATGGGCGCGCAGACGCTGGCACCGGTGTGCGAGGTCACCGCCATTACCCGTCGCAGCGATGCCATCTGGCATGACTACGCCTCCGGTCTGGCCGACATGCTGGTGCCGGACAACATGGCGCTCGAGGGCAAGCTGTGGCAGATGATCCGCGCCGTCACACCCAGCATCGAGGCCATTCATATTCCAGTGTCGGGGCGGCGCTTTCATGCCTGGCTGCAGTTGCGCGATCCGGCCATGGGCGAGGCGCGCGATGCGCTCACCGCCGCACTGGCGCAGCGACGCATCAAGATGGCTGTGGCAGTGAATGGTGATGTCGATATTTTTTCTGACGCCGACATGATGTGGGCGCTGGCAACACGGGTGCAGTGGTCGCGCGACACCTTCACGCTCGAGGGGATGTCCGGCTCGGCGCTCGATCCGTCCTGGGCGGCCGGTGCGCGCACCACCTCCAAGATCGGCATCGATGCCACCCTGGCGGCGGGTGCGGCCGGGGCGGGTACGGCCGGCGGTGACGCCTCAGTGTCGTCACCGGTGCCGCCACCGGTGGCGCCGCGCAGCGCGGTACCCGCCGAGGCCTTGCATCAGGCGCAAGCGATGCTGGGGGCGTTGCAGGCCGATGGCCATGCGCACGACTGGCCGACGCTATGAGTCAATTCAGCGAAAAGCGCGGCAATACCATCTGGGCGCAGTGCGCCGGGTGCCAGGGCTGGCTGCCGGTGAGTGCCGCGCTGCTGGCCGCCAAGACGGTGGCGCTGCATTGTCCGCATTGCCAGAAATCATTCCTGCCCGAGCAGGCGCAGCAGGTGGTGCGACCGGGCTGAGGGCGGGCCGTAGGTTTGCCTTTCTATGTATCGTAAGTTATTGTTTTTATTGAACTTTTAGGAGAATCGCTGATGGCCACGAATGAAAAATTGATGCCCAAAAAACAGTTCTACGCGGCGCTCACCGCAGCCCGTACCCAGCGGCATTCGGGTGCGCATCCGTTCTCCGAGGCCTGGGCACGGGGTGAGCTCACGCGCGAGCAGCTCGGCTTCTGGGCCATCCAGCATCACTACTACATCGAGCTGATTCCGCAGCAGTTCGCGCATCTGTATTGCAAGCTGCCCGACCTGGATGCGCGTCAGCACATGCTGGAGAACCTGCTGGGCGAGGAGGTGCCGGATCAGCCCGGCAAGCGTCATCCCGATCTGATGCTCAAGTTCGCGCGCGCCTGCGGGGTATCGAACAACCGTGCCCGCGCGGCCGAGTTCAATGGCGAGATCCTGCCTACCACCCGCGCTATGCGTGCCTGGATCTATGAGCTGATCGCCTTTCGCGATCTCACCGAAGCTGCGGCCGGCATCATGGTGGCGCTGGAGGGGCAGACCCCGACGCTGTTCCCGAAATACGTCAAGGCCTGCCAGAAGCTGGGCATGAGCAAGGACGACCTGGAGTTCTTCACCGTGCACATCGAAAACGACACGGCGCATGAGGGCGACGGCCTGGAGATCACCTCGCGCTATGCCATCACCCCGGCCTTGCAGCGCAAGGCCATCGCAGCGGTGGCGGCTTCGGCCAGCATGCGGCTGTCGATGCTCGATGGCATCTGGCATGCCATCCAGACCGGCAGCTGGAAAGCCAGGAAGGCGGCCTGAGCTTGGCCACCTCAGCCACTTCGGCTACTTCGTCCCCCTCGTCCCCTTCGTCCGCGTCCTCTGCCCGCCCGGAGTTGCTCGACGGGCGCGGGCGGGTGGTGCTGGTGGCGGGCGCGGCCGGCGGCATCGGCCGGGCCGCGGTACGGCTGTTTCGTCGTGCCGGCGCGCGGGTGGTGGCGATGGACCGTGTGCGCAAGGGTCTGCCCTCGGGCGCGGGTGTGCTGCAACTGACGGGCGATGCCGCCTGCGAGGCCGATGTGCAGCGTGTGGTACGCGAGGCGGTGCAGGCCTATGGCCGGCTCGACTGGTTGGTCAATGCCGTCGGTGCAGTCGGTGGCGGGCGGCTTGATGCCACCTCGCTGGCTGACTGGGACCGGCTGCTGGGCATCAATCTCGATTCGGCTTTTTTGCTTTGTCGCGAGGCCTATCCGCATTTGCGGCGGCACAAGGGCGCGGTGGTGCTGTTTTCTTCAACCAACGGTCGCAACGGCGGCAGTCAGTTCTCTGGCCCGGCCTATGCCGCGGCCAAGGCCGGTGTGCTCAACCTCACGCGCTATCTGGCCAAGGAATGGGCGGCCGATGCGGTGCGGGTGAACTGCATCGCACCCGGACCGGTGGCCACCGCCATGCTTGATCGTCTGACGGCGGCCGAGCATGTGGCGCTCAAACGCGCCATGCCGCTGGGTGAATATGCCGATCCGCAGCAGGTGGCCGGCATGGCGGCCTTCCTGTGCTCACGCTATGCCGCCAACATGACCGGTGCCTGCCTCAATGTCAGCGGCGGCATGGTGCTGGATTGAGTCGTGGCCGAGTGGCTGCCGGCATGAGCGCAGTGGGCGCCAGCACGGCTAGGCCATCGCCACCATCGCCACCATTGACGCCATTGGCGCCGCTGTATCACCAGGTCTATGCCGCATTGCGCGACAACCTGCTGGCGGGTGTGTGGCCGGCCGGCAGTCTGCTGCCCTCGGAGCGCGAACTGTGCGAGCTCTATGGCGTGTCGCGCATCACCGCGCGCAAGGCCTTGCAGCAACTGGCTGACGAGCGTCTGGTCAGCCGTCGCCAGGGCCTGGGCAGTGTGGCTAATGTCTTGCCCGGTGTCAGCACCCAGCCGCCACCCATGCCCGGCACCATGCAGGCGCTGCTCGAGAATGTCGCGGCCATCGGTGCCAGCACCACCGGTCGTCTGATCGAGATCGGTCTGGCGCGCCCGCCCGAGGCGGTGCGGCTGGCAATGGCGGTGGGCCAGGGCGCACGCCTGCATCGCTCGTGCCATCTGCGGCTGCGCCAGGACGAACCGATCGGACTGATCACCACCTGGCTGCCGCGCAGCATTGGTCGCGGCATCAGCGCTGCGGATGTGGAGCGTTCGCCCATGCTGGCATTGCTGGAGCAGCGCGGGGTGAAAGTGGCCTGGGCCACGCAGTCGATCGCCGCCGTGCTGGCCGATGCCGAGGTGGCCGGGCATCTGGGCATTGCCGCCGGCCAGCCGCTGGTGCATCTGCAGCGGCTGGTGCATGACGAGCAGGACCGGCCGGTGGAACAGCTGAGCGCGCTGTACCGCGCCGACCGTTATGAATACCGCAGTCTGCTGCGGCGCGACAGCCGCAGTCCGCTGGCGTGGTCGCTGACCTGAGGCGGCACGCCGAGCGCCGCGCTGCTCGCAAAGCCCCGTCTTGCCTGCCCCGGCTTGCCTGAATTCATAGGTTATTGTTTTAAAAGGAATTTTTTTGTTTCGCCTTGTCGGCTTGGCGGCTGCTTCCAAGGGTTTGCCGCAGGGGCTGTACCAAGCCGGCAAAGACGGCTATACTGCGCGGCTTTCCGCCAGTCGGATTTACTTATTCCCGCGTCGCCCGCCGCAGTCCAAACCACTGCGGTATCCCCCAGGCAGCACCCAAGCAGCACCGGCGATCGCACTTACTTCACAGGATCCACGTTACATGACCACCGTTCGCCTCAAGGAAAACGAGCCGTTCGAAGTAGCGCTGCGCCGCTTCAAGCGCACCGTCGAGAAGACCGGCCTGCTCACCGAACTGCGTGCCCGCGAGTTCTATGAGAAGCCCACGTCCGAGCGCAAGCGCAAGCTGGCCGCTGCCGTCAAGCGCCACTACAAGCGTCTGCGCAGCCAGATGCTGCCGCCGAAGCTGTACTAGTCGGCAACGACAGAAAGTCTGGCGGGGCGTGGCAGGGTAACTTGCCGCGCCCTTGTTGTTTTTAACGCCCTCGCATCGTTCGCATTGCCACGGAGAGCCGCCGCCATGAACGAGTCCAGCCCCGCATCCCATGTTGCCCCCGACGCCGACAGCCAGCTCAAGCAGCGCATCACCGAGGACATGAAGGCCGCCATGCGGGCGCGCGAGTCGCAGCGCCTGACCGCCATCCGCATGCTGACTGCCGCCATCAAGCAAAAGGAAGTCGATGAGCGCAAGCACCTGGACGATGCCGAGGTGCTGGCGATCATCGAGAAGCTGATCAAGCAGCGGCGCGATTCGATCGAGCAATACCGTGCCGCCCATCGCCCCGAGCTGGTCGAGGCCGAGGCGTTCGAGCTGGCCTTGCTGTCGGCGTATCTGCCGGCACAGCTGGGCGCGGCCGAGGTGGCAGCGGAAATCGCTCGTGCGGTCAGCGAAAGCGGTGCCAGTGGTGCGCGCGACATGGGCAAGGTCATGGCTCTGCTCAAGCCGCGCCTGGCCGGGCGTACCGACATGGGCCGGCTATCGGGCCTGGTCAAGGCAGCACTGACGCCAGCCGGCGCTTGAATCACGCCGCAGCCTCGCCTGGTCTGACACCGTGATCAGTGACAGCTTCAAGCAGGATCTGCTCAACCGCGTGGACGTGGTGGATATCGTCGGGCGCTCGGTGCAGCTGAAAAAAGCCGGCGCCAATTTCAGCGGCCTGTGTCCGTTTCACGGCGAGAAAACGCCTTCGTTCACGGTCAGTCCGTCCAAGCAGTTCTATCACTGCTTTGGTTGCGGTGCGCATGGCAATGCCATCTCCTTTTTGATGGAGTACCAGGGGCTGGGCTATGTCGACGCGGTGCGCGAACTGGCACAAGGCGCTGGTCTGAAAATGCCCGAGTTCCAGCGCGAGCGCAGCTTCGCCGGCGCGCGTGGCGGAGAGGGCGTATCGGGTGCATCGGGCGCATCGGGTGCGGGCGCTGCGGCCGACGAAGGCCCGGATCTGTATGCGCTGATGGAACGCGCCATGCGCTATTACCGCGATCAGCTCAAGCAATCGCCGCGCGCCATCGACTACCTCAAGGGCCGCGGCCTGACCGGTCAGATTGCGGCACGCTTTGGCATTGGCTATGCGCCAGCGGGCTGGCAGAACCTGCAGGCGGTGTTCCCCGAATACAGCGAGGCGGCGATCAAGGAAGTCGGGCTGGTGATCGATAACGAAGCGGGCAAACGCTATGACCGCTTTCGCGACCGCATCATGTTTCCCATCCACAGCCAGCGCGGCATGGTGATTGGTTTCGGTGGCCGCATCCTGGGTGCGGAATCGAATGAAGAGGGCAAGGCGACGGGGCCAAAGTATCTGAATTCGCCCGAGACGCCCTTGTTCGAAAAAGGTCGCGAGTTGTACGGCTTTTCCCAGGCGCGTAATCCCATTCGCAGTGCTGGCAGGGCGGTGGTGGTCGAGGGCTATATGGATGTGGTGGCGCTGGCCCAGGCCGGGGTCGACTATGCCGTCGCCACACTCGGCACCGCCACCTCGGCCGTCCATGTGCAAAAGCTGTTTCGGCAAACCGATGAAGTGGTGTTCTGTTTCGATGGCGATCGCGCCGGCCGCAAGGCGGCCTGGCATGCGCTGGAGGTTTGCCTGCCAGTGTTGGCGGACAACAAGACGGTGCGGTTTCTGTTCTTGCCGGCCGAACATGACCCGGACAGCTTTGTGCGCGAACGCGGGCAGGAGGCCTTCGAGCATGAACTGCAGCGCGCCACGCCGCTATCGGGTTTTCTGCTCGACCATCTGCGCAGCGATCTTGATCTCGACACGCCCGAGGGGCGTTCGCGTCTGGTGCATGAAGCCAAGCCGCTGTTGACGCGTATCGCCGCGCCGGCGCTGCAGATACAGCTCGGTCATCAACTGGCCGAGCTGGCGCAGATGGCGACGCAGGAACTGGCGCGCATCACCGGCTTGCGGCTGTCGGCCGAGCGCAACTTTGGGCGCAGTTTCGGGCGCGGCGATGCGCGCCGTGGCGCGCCGCCTCCGGCACGGCGCGGACTGGAGGCCAAGCTCGAGCGGCGTCTGCTGCGCGGCCTGGTGGCACAGCCCGATCGCGCGTCGTCCTTGGCCGGCTTGATGAATGCCAATACGCAAGAGCCAGGTTCACCGGCGGGTCGCGCCATTACGGCGCTGACGCAGCAGGTACTGCAACAACCCGGCATGAGCGCCTCGTTCTTGTTGGATGTGTTCCAGGGCAGCGAGCATGAAAAGCCAATCGCTGACGCCTATGCCGAACTGCTGGAGCTGCGCATGGATGATGCCCAGCTGGAGGCCGACTTTCAGTCCGATCTGGCAGCGATGCGATCCGCGCTCAAGACCGCGCGTATCGAACAGCTCAAGAGCATCGCCAGTGAAGCCATGTCGGCCGAAGAAAAAATCGAGCTGGTCAGGCTCATCAGCGAGCAGGCGCAGCGCCGCGACAGCAGTGCCTGAGCGCAGCGGAACAGCTGCCGCCAGGCGCTGTCTAACTGCCTGTTTTACAACAGCGTTTTACTAAAATCACGGTTCGAGCCGGTATAATCCCAGGTTCCCCTCCAATTTGTTGCGGCGCATCACAGCGTCGGGCGTTGATGTTTGCGCTGATTGTTCGTTGTCGTACTTAAATTTTTTAGCTCCTTGCAACGCAGTACCAAGCCACGTCTTGTTCCTTCCTTAACCCCGTCACCGACTGACAGGTTTCCAATGGCCAAATCCAAAGTGAAAGTCCGGGCAGCCACCGCAAGCGCGGCCGCCCGATCCAAACTCGCCAAGTCTGCCAAGCCCGCCGCCAAGGCGAAGCCGGTGGTCAAAGCGAAGCCGGTGGTCAAAGCGAAACCGGTGGTCAAGGCCAAGCCGGCGGTCAAGGCCAAGCCGGCGGTCAAGGCCAAGCCGGCGGTCAAGGCCAAGCCGGTGGTCAAGGCCAAGCCGGTGGTCAAGGCGAAGCCGGTCGTCAAGGGTAAACCTGCGGTTAAGTCCAACGTGGTGACCAAGGCGAAGCCCCTGGTTAAAGCCAAGCCGGTGGTTAAGGCCAAGCCAGTGGTCAAGGCCAAGCCTGGCAAGGGCATCACGCCGGCCGTCTCGCGTGCCGCACAGGAACGCGACAAGGCGCGCGCTCGGGCAGAAAAAGAACGCGCTCGTCTGAGTGCGGAAAAGGACAGGAATAAGCAGCGTCAGGCTGCCATCAAACAAAAGGCGGATCAGGCCAAAGAAAAGGCCAGGGAAAAAGAGCGCGCCGCCAAGGAAAAGCAAAACGAGCGTGCGCGCGTTGCCGCAGACAAACTCGCCGCGAAAGCCGAAAAAGAACGGCTCAAGGCGCAAGCCAAGCAGGACAAAGAAATTGCCAAGCAAAAAATGCAAGAAGAAAAACGGGCTGCGCAGCTGGCAGCCCGCCAGAGCGGAGGTCCCGGGCGTCCGGGTCGACCGTCCAAGGCCGCTCGCATGGAGGCCGAACGCGAACTGCTGCGGCGGGCGGAGTTGAGGCCCGAGGAAGCCGAAGCGCGCCGGTTACGACTGAAAAACCTCATCAAGCTGGGCAAGGAGCGGGGTTACCTGACCTACTCCGAGATCAACGACCATCTGCCGGACGATATGGTGGATGCCGAGCAGATCGAGGCCATCACTTCCACCTTCAACGATATGGCGATCCAGGTCTATGACAAGGCGCCGGATGCCGAGACGCAGTTCATCACCGGAGATTCTCCGGCGGTCACCACCGATGAGGATGCCGAAGAAGCGGCTGAACAGGCGCTGACGACCGTGGATGCCGACTTCGGTCGCACCACCGATCCGGTGCGCATGTACATGCGCGAGATGGGAACAGTCGAGCTGCTGACGCGCGAGGGCGAAATCGAAATCGCCAAGCGTATCGAGGACGGTCTGAAGCATATGGTGCAGGCCATCTCGGCTTGTCCGACCACCGTTGATGAGATGCTGCTGATGGCGGCCAAGGTCGAACGTGACGAGATGCGTATCGACGAAGTGGTCGATGGACTGATCGATCCGAATGCGCGCGACGACCTGCCAGAAGAGTTGCCGGAAGAAGAAGAGCCGGAAGAGGAAGACGTCGAGGAGGAGGGCGAGGACGATGGCAGCGCCATTTCCGCCAGCCTGCTGCAGCTCAAGGAAGATGCGCTGACGCGCTTTCAGGTCATTCGCAAGCTGTACGAGAAAATGAAAAAAGCCCTGGCTGACCAGGGCTATCGCGGCAAGGACTACATCAAGATCCGCGACCAGATCAGCACCGAGCTGCTGGCGATCCGTTTCACTGCCAAGATCATCGAGCGCCTTTGTGACACCGTGCGCGGCATGGTGGATGAAGTGCGCCGGCATGAGCGCACCATCCTCAGCCTGGCGGTGAACAAGGGCGGCATGCCGCGCGCGGCCTTCATCAAGGCATTCCCGGGCAACGAAACCTCGATGCGCTGGGTCAAGGCCGAGATCGCCGAGGGCAAGGCCTGGAGCACCACGCTGGCACGCTTCGAGCCGAACATCCTGGAGCAGGTGCAAAAACTCACCGAGATTCAGAAGCGTATCGGCATACCGCTGCGCGAGCTGAAGGAAATCAACAAGCAGATGTCGACCGGTGAGGCCAAGGCACGTCGCGCCAAGCGCGAGATGACCGAAGCCAACCTGCGACTGGTGATCTCGATCGCCAAGAAATACACCAACCGCGGTCTGCAGTTCCTTGACCTGATCCAGGAAGGCAACATCGGCCTGATGAAGGCAGTGGACAAGTTCGAGTACCGTCGTGGTTACAAGTTCTCCACCTATGCCACCTGGTGGATACGCCAGGCCATCACGCGCTCGATCGCTGACCAGGCACGCACCATCCGTATTCCGGTGCATATGATCGAAACCATCAACAAGATGAACCGAATCTCGCGTCAGATACTGCAGGAAACGGGACTCGAGCCCGATCCGGCAACGCTGGCGCTGAAGATGGAAATGCCCGAGGACAAGATCCGCAAGATCATGAAGATCTCCAAGGAGCCGATCTCGATGGAGACGCCGATTGGTGATGATGATGACTCGCATCTGGGCGATTTCATCGAGGACACCTCGACCATTGCGCCGAACGATGCTGCCATGTACTCGTCGCTGCGCAATGTCACCAAGGACATCCTGGATTCACTCACCCCGCGCGAAGCCAAGGTATTGCGCATGCGTTTTGGTATCGAGATGAATACCGACCACACGCTGGAAGAGGTCGGCAAGCAGTTCGATGTCACGCGCGAGCGTATCCGTCAGATCGAGGCCAAGGCCCTGCGCAAGCTGCGTCATCCTTCACGCAGCGAGCGGCTGAAGAGCTTTCTGGATAACAACTGACCAGATCGTGATCCAGCAGGGTTTTATTCCGGTTGGATATTTGCCTCGCGGATCACTTTCGCCCACTTCTCGGTCTCGCTGCGAATGAAATCGCCGAAAGCGCGAGCGCTCCCGCCACCGACCTGACTGCCGGTGCTGAGGATCGACTCGCGTTGTTCCGGCAGTTTCAGGATGGCGTTGAGCTCGCGATTCAGGCGCTCGATGATGGCCGGTGGTGTCTTTGCGGGCGCCACGATGCCCTGCCAGTTGTAGGACTCGAAGCCCGCCAGTCCGGCTTCGGACAGCGTCGGCACATCCGGCAGCAGGGCAATGCGTTGCGATGACGTCACCGCCAGGGCGCGGATCTTGCCGGCCTTGATCGAGGGCAGGGCGGAGTAGCCCATCTCGAACATCATCGGCACATGGCCGGCCAGCAGGTCACTGGCGGCCGGCGCGCCGCCTTTGTAGGGCACATGCACGATGTCGATGCCAGCGCGCTGCTTGAGCATTTCGCCCGACAGGTGATGCGCTCCCCCGGTGCCGGAGGAAGCAAACGCCAGCCGACCCGGCTCGGCCTTGGCCTGGGCAATCAATTCTTTCAGCGTGCTGGCACGCAGACTCGGGCCGGCAGTGAGGATGAGCGGACTGCTCTCGATCAGGATCACCGGCGCGATATCGCGCAACGGATCGTAGGGAATCTTTTTCATCAGGCTGACGTTCACCGACAGCGCTGCCAGATTGCCCATGCCGAGGGTGTAACCGTCCGGCGCAGCCTTGGCGATCAGGTCAGTGCCCAGCACGCCACCGGCGCCGGCACGGTTCTCGACAATGATCTGCTGGCCGAGCGACTTGCTGAGTTCCTGTGACACCTTGCGGGTGCGGATATCGGCAAAGCCACCTGCGGCATAGGGCACGATCATGCGCAGCGTCTTGGTGGGCCAGGCTTCCTGCGCCTGCAGCGAGCCCAGCAGGCATAGTGACAAGGATGCAACGATCCATCGTAATCGTGATCGGACTGTCTGCTGCTTTCGCGGTGACGTGACCCACGCGTAGTCGGTGCTGGTACAGACCGTTGCCAGATAAGAAATACTCATGGGCTCTCCCTTCGAGAAGAAGTGTCAGGTGATGCAGTGCTAGGGGCTGGTCTAGCCTGAGCACTAAGCATAATCATGCGTCGCTAATGCGCCGCGCCGGCACTAGCCGCCGGCACTAGCCGCCGGCACTAGCTAGTGCGCGGGTAGTCGCTATATCCCTTGGCGCCAGGCGTGTAGAAGGTGCTCATATCGGGCGTGGTCAGTGGCAATTCGTTTTGCAGTCGGCTGACCAGGTCGGGGTTGGCGATGAACGGGCGGCCAAACGCCACCAGTTCCGCTTGGCCGGCTGACAGCACCTGTTCTGCGCGCGCGCGATCGAAGCCGCCCGAGGCGATGAAGCTGCCGGCAAAGGCCTTGCGCAGGGTCTGCTTGAATGCCTCGGGTACAGCTGGTGCGCCCATGGCGGAGTGATCCACCAGGTGCAAATACAGCAGCCCCATGTCTGACAGTGACTGCACCAGCGCCAGCAGCTGTTCCGGCATGCCGGGAAAATCGCCGGTGCTGTTGAAGGCGCCGTAGGGCGACAGTCGGATGCCGATGTGTTCAGGCCCGATGGCTTCGGCGCAGGCCTGTGCAACCGCCAGTACCAGGCGGTTGCGGCCCTCGGCATTGCCGCCCCAGGCATCGCTGCGCGTGTTGACGTTGGCATTCAAAAACTGCTCCAGCAGATAGCCGTTGGCCGCATGCAATTCAATGCCATCGAAGCCGGCCTGCATGGCCAGCCTGGCGCATTGGGCGTATTCGGTAATGACGGTCTGGATATC
>CAIPUP010000122.1 GCA_903868285.1 uncultured beta proteobacterium | reverse complement strand
GCAGGTAGACCTCGGTCTTGCCGCTGCCGGTGATGCCGAACAGCAGGCTGGTCGAGTAGCTGCCCAGACGCGCCTGCAAGGCGGTGATGGCGGCGCTCTGTTCCGCGTTCAGGGGGTGACTGGAAGTGAAACTGAGCCTGGCGCTGAGGCCGCCGCCAGTGCCTTTTTGTAAGTGCTTGCTATCAGAAATACCTTTATTTTCAGTAACTTCTTCGAGCGGGGCGATCCAGCCGTTGTGGCGCAGACGGGCCATCACCGCAGCCGCTGGTGGTGGCTCGCAGGCGGCCGCGGTGCGTGCTCCGTCCAGCAATTGCTCCAGCACCCGTCGCTGCGCCGCCGACCTTGCGGGCAGGCCGGGCAGGGCGGCGCGACCGCTATCGGTGATCTGCCAGACCGTGGCCGGCGCGGCCAGCGCCTGGACCCGGCGCAGGCGTGGCGGCAGGGCGTTCATCACCACTTCGCCCAGCGGCTTTTGGTAGTAGCTGGCGCAAAACTGCGCCAGTGCCAGCCAGTCTGCGCCCAGGGCCGGGATATCGCGCAGCACCGTATCGGCCGGGCGCAGCTTGGCCGTATCCATGTCGCTGACCGTGGGTAGCTCGACGATCAGGCCAAGCATCTGCTTGCGCCCGAAGGGCACTACCACCCGCCGGCCGAGGTCGTTACTGCTGACGCCCGGACAGAGGTAGTCGAATAGTCGCGGCAGGGGCAGATCCAGCGCGACCCGGATCAGGCCGGCAGAGACGGTATCGGTTGCATCGAGTGCGCTGGGACCCTCGCCGGGCGAATCGGTGAGCGGATTTGTTGACGCAGTCATCGGCGGCAGGCGGCAAATACCAGCGACATAGTTAGCGCGAAGTCTTCACAGGAAGGGTGAGGGAGTGTCGCCGAAACCCCTGATCGCAAAGGCTTTTTATGTTTTCGGGCGGGGCTGTGGAAAACTTTGTGCATAAAGCCGTCACAAATTCGTAAATGACGGATTCCAAAGGGAAAATTTTTTGTCAAGCAAATCGCTATTATAAAAAAATACGTTAAAAATCAATAGGTTATGAACAATATCCATCATGGCAAACGGGTTCTGTCAGCTTGGATGCTGGCCTGGTCCCGTTTGTGCATAACTGCCTGAATGTGCGGCCAAATGCGGTATGAAAGTGTGTTAGCGCAGTTATGGTGACTGGTATGCCGAGCCACGGGCGCTGGCGGCATGCACGGTGTCGACCAGCCTTGCCACATGTTCCGGTGGTGTGAACTGGGAAATGCCATGGCCGAGGTTGAACACATGGCCATCGCCGCTGCCAAATGAGGCCAGCACCCGGCGGGTTTCGCGCTCTACCGCATCGGCCGAGGACAACAGCACGGTGGGGTCGAGGTTGCCCTGCAGCGCCACCTTGTGGCCGACCCGCGCCCGGGCTGCGCCCAGGTCGACGGTCCAGTCCAGGCCGAGGGCGTCGCAACCCAGGTCGGCCATGGCTTCCAACCAGCCACCACCGCCCTTGGTGAAGACGATGGAGGGCACGCGCGTGCCATTGCTGTCGTGGCGTTTCAGCCCGGCCAAAATCTGTTGCATCGGCGCCAGCGAGAACTCCCGATAGGCGGCGTCGGACAACGCTCCACCCCAGGTGTCAAACAGCATCACCGCCTGGGCGCCGGCCTCGATCTGGGCATTGAGGTAGGCGGTGACGGCGACCACGTTCACCGCCAGGATGCGATGCATCAGGTCAGGGCGCTGGTACAGCATGCTCTTGACGGTACGAAAGTCGTCGCTGCCGCCGCCCTCGACCATGTAACAGGCCAGGGTCCAGGGGCTGCCGGAGAAGCCGATCAGCGGCACCCGGCCGTTCAGGGCGCGGCGGATTTCGCTCACCGCATCGGTGACATAGCGCAGTTCGCCTGCGGGGTCGGGCGCGCGCAGTGCTGCCACCGCGGCTTCGTCGCGCACCGGATGATGGAATTTCGGGCCTTCGCCTTCGATGAAATACAGCCCCAGGCCCATGGCATCGGGCACGGTCAGGATGTCCGAGAACAGGATGGCGCCATCGAGGGCAAAGCGATCCAGCGGTTGCAACGTGACCTCGGTGGCCAGCGACGGCGTCTTGGCCAGGGCGAGAAACGATCCGGCGCGCTGGCGCGTGGCGCGGTATTCGGGCAGGTAGCGCCCGGCCTGACGCATCAGCCACACCGGGGTATGGCTGACCGGCTGGCGCAGCAGGGCGCGGATGAGGGTGTCGTTTTGCAGAGTGGTCACGGGGCCTCAGGCGCGCATCAGGTTGGTGGTGATGTAGCGCCACTCGGCGGCGCTCACCGGCGTGATCGACAGGCGGTTGCCGCGACGCAGAATCTGCATCTCGGCCAAAGCTTCGGCCTTGCGCAGGGCATCCAGCGGTACCAGCACCGTCTTGCGCACGAATTTCACATCCACATTCATCCAGCGCGGTGATTCCTGGGTCGCCTTGGCGTCGTAGTACTTGCTCTTGGCATCGAACTGGGTCTGATCGGGGTAACTGGTGGAGCAGACTTCGGCCAGCCCGGCGATACCTGGCTCGGGACAGCTGGAGTGATAGAACAGCACCGGATCACCCGGCTGCATCAGATCGCGCATGAAATTGCGCGCCTGGTAATTGCGCACACCGAACCAGGGGGTGCGCTGCTCTGGGGCGTTGGCGAGATCGTCGATGCTGAACTCGTCAGGCTCGGATTTCATCAGCCAGTAACGGGTGGGCTTGGGCATGGCGTGCAGACTTCGGGCAAAGAGGGCGGTAGATCGGCGGATGCGCAGTGCGTATCCGCCACAACACGAGCTTGAGTAGGGGTGCTCCCCGCCTTTGCCGCTGAACCCTTGTCCTGAACCGGACGGCTCAAGGCGGTCACGCGCCGTTCACATCAGGTACATCCGGCAAGCCAGGTTCACGAGGAACCGGGCAGGGGACGCGCACAACAGTGAATCGAGACCCGCGACCTGTAACGCTTTATTGGTTCAAGAAACTAATGAATTCAGGCGAACAACGCAGGGAGCATGGACTGTTACAACCGGCGCTCCATGGCAATCAGCCAGCGAGCACCGCATTACGACCAACGCCGAAGGATAACCCGCCGATGCCCTGATCGGCGCATGTCGCCCCCGGCGCGACATGCTGGCGGCTTATTGCGGTTGCTGCTGTAGCACTTCGCGCAGCACGGACTGCATCGCCGACAGGCGCTGCGCGGTCGCTGCGCGGTCGGGCGCGCTGTTGTCCGAGGCGCGATCCGCGGTGATTGCTGTGCCGGCCGCTGGGTCGGCCGATTTGCGCAGGGTCAGCAGTTCATTGGCCAGGTTGAGTGCTGTCATGACGGCGATGCGCTCCATCTGCACCACCTTGCCGCCACCCTTGATGTCCGACATTTTTTGTTCCAGGAACGCCGCCGCTTCCAGCAAGGCCTCGCGCTCGGACTCCTGAAATGCCACGGCGTAATTGCGCCCAAGCAGACTGATGTCGAGGGTTTTAGCGGTGGTGGATTTGGTGGCCATGATCAGGGGGCGTGATTAAGCGGGCTGTGTCGGGGTTTGATGCGTGTGGGTTGCGCGTGTGTTGCGTAAGTGTTGCGTAGGTGTTGCTTATGAGTTGGGAACGGCAGGGTATGGCATCGCTCACAGCGACGCCGGGTCCTGCGGAAGTTGCGCCAAAAGAGATTGCAATCGTTGCTTGGCGCTGCCCATGCGCTCGGTCATGCTCAGGCAATCCGCTTCCCGCTGCGCCAGTTGCCCGCGCAGACTCTGGTTTTCCTCGCGCAGGCGCTGACATAGCGCGGCCACGGCATGAATGTCTTGTTCCAATGCTTGCAGCGGGTCGGTCATGGTCGGCTGTGACGGGGATGGTGGATGGGCGCGATGCGCAGAACGACGGTGCCAAAAAATGAGCGGCGGACTATAGAGGCACAAATCCTGTCGGGTCAAGGCATAAGCGCCAGTTCTGAAAGTCAATTCATCAAGGTGTGTACGCAGGACGGTGAAGCGCGGGTGCTGATGATCTGGCCAAATCAGCAAGACATTGCAAATCAGACTTGGCAATGCCGGGCGATGTTGCTAGACTGCGCGCCGAATCGTTCAAGGTGTCCGCATCCGATTCCCGGATGCGGGTGAAACGGGAAAGAGGTAAGCCTCCGGTGTTGTTTGCCGGAGCCCCAAGCCTCTGCTGCCCCCGCAACGGTAAGTCCGAACACGCACATCCAGCGACTGGCGCCCTGCCGGTCCGGCCACTGCAGCCCTGCTGCGGGAAGGCGATGCGCGCCTGGGACGAGCCCGGAGACCGGCCTTGGCACGATGGCAGATCTGCTGCCCGCTCGCGGGTGACAGGCCCGGCCGAACACAGCCTGCGGGGATGCGGGCTGCTTGCGGAGTTGTCATGTTCAATCGTGCTTGCATCGCGCGCGTCCCTCGCTGGCCCGCGCATTCCTGTAGCTGCTTGTTTTTATTGCTGTTTTTTCTGACGTGCGGTTTGTTCTTCTCGGCCGGGCTGCAGGCGCAGTCAATCCTGGCGCCGTCTTCGTCAGCGTCTGAGTCTTGGTCTGCATCTTCGTCTGCATCTTCGTCTGCATCTTCGTCTGCATCTTCGTCTGCATCTTCGTCCGTGTCTGCATCGGGCGAGCCGGCCTTGGTGGTCACAGCGACACGCTTCGCGCTCTCGCCGCAGGAAAGTCCGCCCGGCCTGAGCGTGATCACGGCCGATCGCATTGCCAACAGCAGCGCCAGCAGCCTGCCTGAATTGTTGTCGCGCGAGGCTGGTATCGTCACCCGCGACAGCACTGGCAGCCCGGACGCACAGATCGACATGCGTGGCTTCGGTGTCAGCGGCGATCAGAACACCCTGCTGCTGCTCAACGGCCAGCGGCTGAATGAAATCGAACTGGTGTCGCAGCGCTGGTCG
>CAIPUP010000121.1 GCA_903868285.1 uncultured beta proteobacterium | reverse complement strand
AACTTCATCGGGCCGGCTGGTTACATCTCGCTGGAAGACGGTGAGGCACTGCGTCTGGTGCAAGATGGTGTGCGTCATCGCAAGCCGGGTGATCAGGAGGTGCTGGAGATGGGTGGGGTGGGGCCCATTGTCGATACCGACTATTTGTCGCAGGAGATTTCCATTCGCGGTTTTTGGTCGTTCTATCACCGCATCATGGGTTTGCCCGGGCCAGGTGCAGACCGGCTTACAGATGCCGCCGCCACCAAGCTGGCCGGGGGTTCTGCGGGAGCGGGCGCATGACTGCCGCGAATACGCCAGAGCAGTCCGTCATGCAGTCCTTGCAGCAGCAACTGCAGGTACAGACCTTTTTGTTCGACTATGCCGCAGCCCTGGATGAAGAACGATTCGATGACTGGGTGGCTTTGTTCGAGCAGCAGGCTTGCCGCTACGAGGTACTGTCACGCGAGAATCGTGATCTGGGTCTGCCGCTGGCCATCATGGGTTGCTATAGCCACGGCATGATCCGCGATCGTGTGGCGATGCTGGTCAAGGGTGTGCTGACCTATCGCCGCTATCACCTGCTGCGTCAGGTCAGCAATGTGCGCGTGCGCAGTGAGGCCGATGGCAGTCTGCGTGCGGATGCAGCCCTGGTGGTGTACCAGTCGAGCGAGGAAGGTGTTTCCTCGCTCTACATGGTGGCCCGCTACGAGGCTAGCTTGATACAGCGGCCGCAGGGCTTGCGCGTCCGCCAGATGGCGGTGGTGGTGGATTCGTTTGGCATCGACACCATGCTGGCGGTACCACTCTGAACGATCTCCGTCAGTGATCGCTGCCCTTCCATCCTGGCGGCGCTACAGCATCAATCAGCACGAACAGGATGCGGCAGTTTTCATCGCTGTGGTTTTCCCAGGCGTGATTGGTGCCCTGTTGCACCAGGGTGTCGCCCGCCTTCATATGCACTTCGGTATCGTCCATCAGCATGTCGATTTCGCCCGAGATCACCACGGCGTAGTCGATGCTGCGGGTACGGTGCATGAACGGACTACGCGCGGCCGAGGCGTTGGGGCCGCTATCGATACCCATCTCCTTGAGCATGGTGGCGTTATCGATCTTGGCGCCGCCCTTGGGGATGGGTGGAAAGTCGACGATGCGCATGATTGCGCCTGCAGGCGGTGGCGGCACGCCGATGGTGCGATCGGCACGATCGGTGCTGTAGGAAATATCGGCCGGAGTCTCATCGTTCACCCACAGCAGGGTACTGGTGGGGCTGCCGGGGCTGCGGGTTTTCTGGTTCGGTGCCGGGCCGTCCATGATGATGATGGCCTTGCCATCGGCGTCATGGCCGGTGACGATCCTGCGTACGGGAATGCTCATGTTGCTCCTCCTTGGTTGTAATGCGCTGCCTTGGCGCTGTGCTGCGGTATTGCTGATCAGTCGACCTGCGCGCCAGTGGCGCGGATCACCGGTGCCCAGCGTGCGATTTCACTCTTGAGATAGGCGCCGAATTCCTGTGCGCTGCTGCCCACGGCAATCAAACCATTGGCGGCGTATTGCTCACGTACCGACGGCGTATTCAGTGCTGCACGTACATCGGTTTCGAACTTGCGGAGTACCTCGGGTGGTGTGCCGCGCGGTGCCAGCAGTCCGGACCCGCCACCGACCTCATAGCCCTTGAGGCCGCTATCGCCACCAGTTTCATCCAGCGTCGGGATGTCCGGTGCCATTGGTATTCGTGTCTTGGTGGTCACCGCCAGTGCCTTGAGCTTGCCGGCCTTGACGAAGGGCAGGATCAACGGCGCGTTCTGAAACGAGATCTCGAACTGGCCCGACACCAGTTCGGTGGTCATCTGTGCGCTGGATTTGTAGGGGATGTGCTGCAGGTCGACGCCGGCCATGCTTTTGAACAGCTCACCCGACAGGTGCTGCGAGGAGCCGCTGCCGGGGGAGCCAAAGCGCAGTTTGCCGGGGTTGGCCTTGGCATAGGCGATCAGCTCGCGCACCGACTTCAGTGGCACACTCGGATGCAGTGCCAGCATATTGGGCGTGAACGACACCTGGGTCAGCGGCTCGAAGTCCTTGATGATGTCGTAGGACAGTTTTTTGTACAGCGAGGCATTGAAGTACAGCGGGCCGGCTGATGCCATGAGGATGGTGTAGCCATCGGCCGGTGAGCGTGCCACCCGCTCCGGTGCGATGTTGCCGCCGCCACCCGGCACGTTCTCGATGATCCAGCTGTAGCCGCCGATTTCCGTCATGCGGTTGGTGAAGATGCGTGCCTGCAAGTCGGGAGAGCCGCCGGCCGAGGAGGAAATCACGATCTTGACCGGCCGCGCCGGATACGCCTGTGCCAGGAGATCGCTGCTCGGTGCCATCACTAGCAGCGGCGACAACAGCGGCGACAACAGCAGTGACAGCAACGGCAGTAGCGGTGCAGTCCTTGCGGCAGTGGATGCGCTTGGTGTTTGGGGAGCAAAGTGGCGGGGGAGGCGCATGGTGGTTCCAGTGTTGGGCGGGGTTTTAAACAGCGCCGCGGATGATATCTGCTCCCGGCATGCGAAAATCCCGGACTGGCAGTTCGGCCCCAGCAAGCTCCTCGCAGGTTTTCTCTAAGTTGTTGTTTTTATTGATTTTTTAGAAATCGCTTGCAGTCTCCACGCAAACTGTATAAAAATACAGGTCAACGGCAGGTGCCAGCCTTCGTTGTCCGCCAGGTGTGCGGGCTGCGTCAAGCGCCAGCGCCCGGCACCAGGTGAAAGTCGACCCGTCGATGGCAGCTACGCAAGCCAGCGACATAACGGAAAGTGAACATTGAAATCCGCCAAAGCATCACGACTGCCTGCAACCAAGGGCGTTAGCCCGCGACGAACCGGAGATAATGCAATGGTCAACGAAGGAACCATCATGGAAGAAGGCAAGAGCAAGGCGCTGCAGGCAGCGCTGGCCCAGATCGAAAAGCAGTTCGGCAAGGGCTCCATCATGAAAATGGATTCGGCAGCCGCGCCGGATGTGCCGGTGGTGTCCACCGGTTCGCTCGGGCTGGATATCGCCCTGGGCATTGGCGGCTTGCCGCGCGGTCGCGTGGTCGAGATTTACGGTCCGGAATCCTCGGGCAAAACCACCTTGACGCTGCAGGTCATCGCCGAGGTGCAGAAGGTGGGTGGTACGGCCGCTTTCATCGATGCCGAGAACGCGCTCGACCCGGGCTACGCACAAAAGCTTGGTGTGAAAATCGAGGACCTGCTGATCTCGCAGCCCGACACCGGCGAGCAGGCACTCGAGATCGCCGACATGCTGGTGCGCTCGGGTTCGGTGGATGTGATCGTGGTCGACTCGGTGGCGGCGCTGACGCCCAAGGCCGAAATCGAGGGTGAAATGGGCGAGCCGCAGATGGGCTTGCAGGCACGCTTGATGAGTCAGGCGCTGCGCAAGCTCACCGCCAACATCAAGCGCACCAATACGCTGGTGATTTTCATCAACCAGATCCGCATGAAGATCGGTGTCATGTTCGGCAGCCCCGAAACCACCACCGGTGGCAATGCGCTCAAGTTCTACGCTTCGGTACGTCTGGATATTCGCCGCATCGGTGCCATCAAGAAGGGCGACGAGATGGTCGGTAACGAGACCCGCGTCAAGGTGGTGAAGAACAAGATGGCGCCGCCGTTTCGCGAGGCGCTGTTCGACATTTTCTATGGCCAGGGTATTTCACGCGAAGGCGAGATCATCGAGTTGGGCGTGAATGCCGGCATCGTTGATAAATCCGGTGCCTGGTACAGCTACAACAAGGATCGTATCGGTCAGGGCAAGGACAATGTGCGCGAGTATCTGCGCGACAACCCGGCCATTGCGGCCGAGATCGAAGGCCGCATTCGCGAGAAGCTGGGCGTAAAGAACCCGGCGGTGCTCGGCCTGGAAGACGCCGACGAAGCGGACGAGGTGGATGCGCAGGACTGAGGGCAGGGCAGACCCGGCGCACTCTGCATCGCAGGACCGCGCCGGGGAGGCTGGTGCTGGCAGCGCTGGCAGCAAGGTCTCAGCGGATGCGCCTGCGCCGCGCCGCAAACCGGTGGTCGTCAGCCTGCGTGAGCGGGCACTGCGGATTCTGGTGCGGCGCGAGTACTCCCGCTTGGAGTTGCGCCGTCGTTTGCTGGAACACGCTGCCTCGGAAGAGGAGCTCGATGCGCTGCTCGATACGCTGGAACAAAAGAAGCAGTTGTCCGATCAGCGCTACGCCGAGAGCCGGGCTCGCGTGCTGGGACGCAAATATTCGTCCGCCCGTATTGGTCAGGAATTGCGTCGTCAGGGCGTGGGTGATGCCGATATGGCACAGGCCATGCACGATGCCCGCGCCGCAGATTTGCAGCGGGCGCGAACGATCTGGCAACGCAAGTTCGGGTCGCGCCCCTCGTTTGGTTTGAATGACGATGGTTCGAACAATGCTTCGAACGATGCTTCGAGCGACAGGACGAATAACACCGCAGCAGAACGCGCACGTCAGATACGCTTTTTACAGTCGCGCGGGTTTTCCTTCGATATCATTCGGCAGGTGATCGCTGGCAGCGCAGACTTCGATGCCGACGCAAATACCTACGCGGATGGCGATGCGCAATAACTTCGGGTGATGGCATGAGCGGTATCAAAGCGGGTAGCGGTGTTAATGATGGCGCCTCGACCGAAGGCTGGCTGGACGAGCTGCGTTCAGCCTATCTGTATCGCATCGTTGCGACAGCCGAGTCCGGTACGCCGCGCGAGGCCTTGTTCAACAGCCTGGCGCTCGAGGCGGAAGGCCAGGCGCGCATCTGGGCTGATCGCAACAACGCCGGTCGCTTGCCCGCCTTTGAGCCTGATGTGCGCACACGTGTCGTGGCGGCGCTGATTCGTCGTTATGGCCCGCGTCGGCTGCGCGGCATGCTGGCGGCAATGAAGGTGCGCGGACTGTCGGTGTATTCGCATGCCGAGCCCGGGCACCCCTTGCCCACCTCGATCGAAGACATGGCCAAGCGCCATCGCGGCGTGGCCAGTGGCGGCAACCTGCGCGCTGCGGTATTCGGCGTGAGCGATGGATTGGTGTCGAACTGTTCACTCATCCTGGGTGTTGCTGGCGCGCAGTCCGCTCCCTCGATGATTCTGCTCAGTGGTGTGGCTGGCCTGTTGGCGGGAGCCTTTTCCATGGCCGCCGGTGAATTTGTCTCGGTGCGCTCGCAGCGTGAAATGTTTGAGTACCAGATCGCGCTGGAGAAGGCCGAGCTGGATGAATACCCCGAGGAAGAGGCGCAGGAGCTGGCGCTGATTTACACCGCGCGTGGTCTGGCCTCCGAGGACGCACTGCGTCTGGCGCGTGCGGCGATTGCCGATCCGGCGCGGGCGCTGGATGTACTGGCGCGCGAAGAACTCGGTCTCAATCCGGATGAGCTCGGTTCGCCCTGGGGCGCTGCCATTTCCTCGTTTCTGGCGTTTGCCGGTGGAGCCTTGCTGCCGTTGCTGCCCTGGCTGTTCATGACGCCAGGTCAGGCGCTGCTGGGTTCGATGCTGTTGTCGGCACTGGGCTTGTTCGGTATCGGTGCCACCATCAGCCTGTTCACCGGCCGCAGTGCCTGGCGCGATGGTTTGCGCATGCTGGCCATTGGTGCCGCTGCCGGCGCGCTGACCTGGAGCATCGGCAAGCTGCTCGGGGTGAATCTGAACTAGTCAGGCTCAGCCAGCCAGGCTGTCGGCAAAGCGCGGATAGGTCTCGGCTATCTGCTCGCGTATCGGTCCGCGTATCTGCGCCAGCAGGGTGGCATCCGGGGCTTCGGTCTGCGGTACTTGCGCTGGGGCATCGTAATCAAACCCGGTCTGTTGCCGTACTTCCTCGGCATCATGGCCGGGATGCACCGATTCCAGCCGAAAGCGTTTGCGCTGGCGATCGAAGCTGAACAGGCACAGCCCGCTTACTAATGCACTCGGCCCTCCCGGGCGGTGCACATGCGACGGGCTGGTGCCCGGCGCGCTGATGAAATCGACCCTGGGCACCATCACCCGTGGTGTGTGCTCCTCACGAAACAGGATTACCTTGGGCACCAGGGCGTATTGATAGGGCGAGCCGAAGCTGCCCGGCCAGCGCACCTTGGAATCGGGATAGCCACCAACGCCGACCAGATTGATATTGGCCTCGCCGTCGATCTGTCCGCCACCAAGAAAAAACGCATCGATGCGTCCCTGCGCCGCCATATCGAAGGTTTCCACGCCGCCATCGGTGTAGGCGTTGTAGCGACTCGACCCCAATACGGTCACGCGCTCCACACCCCAGCCCAGCGACTTGGCCAGCAGCGCTGCTGCGCCAGGAACCGGTGACTGCGCACCCGCCACAACATGCCGGCTGCCCCGGAGTAGACGCGCAATGACGGTGATCAGTATTTCTGCGGTGGTGGCGGGTTTCATGTTGCGACTCCTTTGTTCGGTGCCGCAATGGTGTGAGCGCTGGCAGTGTGACCGCCACTTGTAAGGGCCTCACTCGCGCCGCGGCCTTCCGCAACCGTGTTGTCGTCAGCGGCAGCATTGACTTGCAGCCAGTCACGCACAAAGCCGGCAAAGCCCTCATCGCTGAGCGCAGCGCTGGCGTAGCGTTTTATCTGGTCACCATCCGGGACGTAGTGTTCCGGCAGTCCCACCGGTGCCGCGCCCTGCGCTAGCACCGCAATGCCGTCGACATAAATTGCCGGCACGCTGCCGGCTGCAGTAGCGGGGTTGTCAAACACACTGCCCTCGATGATGCGCTCCACCGTCACCAGCGAACGAAACGCCGCATGTGCCATGGTCAACAGCTCGCGCTTGCGTCCGATGAAAACATTGCCTTCGCGGTCGGCAAACGGCGCATGAAAGATCGCCACATCCGGGCGTATCGCCGGCAGCAGCACGATCGGGTCGCCACCCTGTGCCATGCGCGCGGCATCGGCGAACGGATTCTCGATCACCTTCCAGTCCGGCCGTACCCGCACGATATCGCTGCCGATCAGGCCGCGCAGCGGAATGAAGGGCAAATCCTTTTCGCCGGCCTGCAATGCGGCGTGAATAGCCGGACAGGTGGCTTCCAGCAGACGCAGTCGACCGCTGCGCAAGGCCGCCAGAAAACGTGGCGCGCTGCCATATTCGCCCAGCGAAACGGCCGAGGTTTCGATGGTGTCGACGCAGCCAGCGCCGATCAGCAGATCGGCCTGCATGCCGGAGATCGGCACGCACACCAGATGCAGGCCACGCGCTTTGCGCCGGATCAGCGCCCGGGTCAAGGCCATTGATACGCCGCAGGAATCCTGGGCGACGGCGATACGTGCACCATCAGGGATGGCGGCGGCGAGTTGTTGCAAGCTGCGAAAACTATTGGTCATGGGTCGGCGCTTTGATGACGGCTGGGAGCACAAGCCGGAAGTGCGAAGTCGCGAGTTTATAGGCAGCGGATAGAATCAAACCGTCCCACAATCTCCATCGTTTCGGATCGTCATGAATCCTCCCTGGTTGTTATTGCAGGCCTTGTGCGGCTTCGTGCTGCTGCACGGCATCGCCTGGCTGCTGTGCGAGCGTCGTCACGATCTGCGCTGGCGACCGGTGCTGGGCGGGTGTTTGCTCAGCCTGCTGCTGGGTGCGCTATTGCTGAACGCACCGGCATTGCAGCAGGGCTTCTGGTTGCTCAATGGTCTGCTGGATGCGCTGGAGTCCGCCACGCGTGATGGCACCAGCTTCGTCTTCGGTTTTCTCGGTGGTGGCAGCCTGCCCTATGCCGAAACCAATCCGGCCGCCAGCTTCGTGCTGGCGTTTCGTGCCCTGCCGCTGGTGCTGGTGGTGTCGGCCTTGTCGGCGCTGCTGATGCACTGGGGTGTGTTGCCCTGGCTGGTGCGCGCCATGTCGTTGTTGCTGCGCAAGAGCATGGGCGTGGGCGGAGCGGTTGGTCTGGCCTCGGCCGCCAACGTGTTTGTCGGCATGGTGGAAGCGCCGTTGGTGGTGCAGGCCTGGATCGGTCGCATGAATCGTGGCGAGCTGTTCGTGCTGATGAGTTGCGGCATGGCCACCATCGCCGGCACGGTGATGGGGCTGTATGCAGCCGTACTGTCACGCGCGGTACCGGATGCGCTGGGACACATCCTGATTGCCTCGATCATTGCCACGCCGGCGGCGATGGCGGTGTCGCTGCTGATGGTGCCGGAGGACGGGCCTTCCACCGAGGCTGGCGTCGAGCCAACCGACAAGGCTGCGCCTGGCAGCAGCATGGAAGCGCTGATGCGTGGCACGGTTGATGGGGCGGCGCTGCTGGTTAACATCATCGCCATGCTGGTGGTGCTGGTGGCCCTGGTCAGTCTGCTCAATCAGTTGCTGGCCTGCCTGCCTGCGGTGGGGTCTGCGCCCTTGTCGCTGCAGCGCATGCTGGGCTGGCTGATGGCGCCGGTGGTCTGGCTGGCCGGAATCCCCTGGCATGAGGCGGTGGCCGCCGGTGCGCTCATGGGTACCAAGACGGTATTGAATGAACTGCTGGCCTATCTGGATCTGGCGCGTTTGCCGGCCGAAGAACTGTCAGCGCGCAGCCGTTTGATCATGACTTACGCCCTATGCGGCTTCGCCAAGTTCGGCAGCCTCGGCATCATGCTCGGCGGCCTGTGCACCATGGCGCCGACGCGCCGGGCCGAGATCGTGCAGCTCGGTTTTCGCAGCCTGATTTCCGGCACCCTGGCAACCCTGATCGCAGCCAGCATCGTGGCGATGTGGCGCTGATCGGTGCAGGTGCATTGCGTCAGGGGCGTTTTCCGAGGAAAATCGAATGTTTTCAGGTGCTTGGATGCATGTCGCAGCGGTTCGCGGCGTGCCTGCCGGCGCCGGTCGTCTTGATCGTTGTTGATCGTTGTTGATCGTCATGAACGCTTAGAAAGCCTGAGCTCCCGCCATGCAAGCCATGAAGTCCGCTGAAATCCGCAGCCGTTTCCTGAAATTCTTCGAGCAACGCGGCCATACCATCGTGCCCTCCAGCTCGCTGGTGCCGGGCAATGATCCGACCCTGCTGTTCACCAACTCCGGCATGGTGCAGTTCAAGGATGTGTTCCTGGGCAAGGAGACGCGCAACTACAGTCGCGCCACCAGTTCGCAGCGCAGCGTGCGCGCCGGCGGCAAGCACAACGATCTCGAGAACGTCGGCTACACCGCCCGTCATCACACGTTTTTCGAGATGCTGGGCAATTTCAGCTTTGGCGATTACTTCAAGCGCGAAGCCATCCAGGCGGCCTGGGAACTGCTGACCAAGGTCTATGGCATCCCGAGCGAAAAACTCTGGACCACGGTCTATCAGGATGACGACGAGGCCTACGACATCTGGGTCAAGGAGATCGGTGTGCCGCCCGGGCGTGTGGTGCGCATCGGTGACAAGCCCGGCGCCGGGCGCTACCAGAGCGACAACTTCTGGCAGATGGCCGACACCGGTCCGTGCGGTCCCTGCAGCGAAATTTTTTATGACCATGGTCCGGAGGTGGCCGGTGGCCCGCCCGGATCACCCGAGCAGGATGGCGATCGCTACATCGAGATCTGGAATCTGGTGTTCATGCAGTACGACCGCGACGCCGCAGGCACGCTCAATCCGCTGCCCAAGCCTTGCGTCGATACCGGCATGGGGCTGGAGCGTATTGCGGCAGTGTTGCAGCATGTGCATTCCAACTATGAAATCGATCTGTTCCAGAGCCTGATCCAGGCCGCCGCGCGCGAGACCGGTCATCAGGATTTGTCCAACAACTCGCTCAAGGTCATTGCGGATCACATCCGCGCCTGTGCCTTCCTGGTGGTGGATGGCGTGATCCCCGGCAATGAAGGGCGTGGCTATGTGCTGCGCCGGATCATCCGGCGTGCCATTCGTCATGGCTGGATGCTCGGTTGCAAGCGGCCGTTTTTCCATCGCATCGTGGCCGATCTGGTGGCGGCCATGGGTGAGGCCTATCCCGAGCTGGTGCGCGAGGCCACGCGCGTGACCGAGGTGTTGCGGGCCGAGGAAGAGCGATTCGCCGAGACCATCGACCACGGCATGAAGGTGCTCGATGCTGAGCTGGCCAAGGGCGTGCGCACGCTCGATGGCGAGACGGTGTTCCAGCTCTATGACACCTTCGGTTTTCCGCTTGACCTCACGGCCGATATCGCACGCGAGCGCGGCATCGACGTCGACCATGCTGGCTTCGAGGCGGCGATGAACCGTCAGCGCGAGCAGGCCCGTTCCGCCTCGCGCTTTCGCATGGCGGCGGGCATCGAATACAGCGGCGCCCAGACCGCGTTCCAGGGCTATCAGTTGCTGGCCACAGACAGCCGGGTGCTGGCGCTTTATCGCGATGGCACGGCCGTCAAGCAGCTGGCTGCGGGTGAAGAGGGCGTGGTGGTGCTGGACCAGACGCCGTT